>DATACQ010000185.1:0-3631 GCA_036258955.1 Binatia bacterium | reverse complement strand
CTTTTTCCCACGCTATACGGTTCACAGGATATCGTCGCCCATTACATGATTACACTCCATCATCCTTGCTCTTTGGAGAGACCGGAAGTCTTCGCGCTCTTATGCCCGGTCAAGCAGCTCGAACATTTCCAACTCTTTGCGTTTTTGAGCTGGCGTTCGCGCTCGACTGGGCATCCTCCAGGATCACGTCAGCCGCCTTTTCGCCCACCATATAAACCGCGCTCGCGATGAAAAAACCGGGGATGCGTGGAAATACCGACGCATCGACCACGCGCAATCCTGTGGTGCCATGAACGCGGAAGTCACTGCTCAATACACCGCCGTTCTCAGGCCGGCCGATCGGGCAAGTGCAGGCGGCGTGATGGCCCCACGCGTTGTTGCGGATGAATTCCTTTAGTTGTTCGTCCGATTGGATGTGATCTCCCGGGATGGTCTCCTCCACAATCAGGCCTTTTTTCCTGAGATCAGCGCTCATCTTGCGCGCAAACCTGACGCCGGAGACGATCGATTCCAAATCCTCGCCTGCCTCATCGCTACCTTCCTCGAAATATCTGAAGTTAATGCACGGCGGATCGAGCGGGTCATTGGATTGCAGCGTCACTGCACCGGCGCAATTGCGCGTGTGCGCCTTCAAAACGACCCAGCTTAAAAAATTATCGTGGCGCGCAATCAGCTCAGAGTATCCCGGAAAATACCCTTTGAATTTCCCGACCAGGCCGAGAAAGAAAAGATCGGGCAATGCTCTTTGCAGATGCGATCGCTTCACGACTGTAAGCATGCCGCCATTGGTCGCATAAACACCGCTCTTGTCCGTAGCCCAGTCCTGATATTGTGCGTCATGCTTCGCGAATTTGGCGCCGGCCAAAACCTCCCAAGAATCCTTCATGCGGCTGACAACGCTCACCTCATACCGGTCCTGAAGATTGCCTCCAACCCCCGTAAGCGGCACGCGCACTTCGATTCCATGGCGCTCCAGCTCCCGCGGCGGTCCGATCCCGGAGAGCATGAGAAGTTGCGGAGTATTGAACGCGCCGCCGCACAAAATAACTTCCCGCGACGCGTAAGCAGTGCGGCGCTCACCAGGAGCGGACCTGGGAGAAGCGTGCGCGCGATAAAGCCGTTCCCCTTTTAAATACTCAATACCCACTGCGCGCTGCTGGCCGTCCAAAAGCACGCGGGTCGCCAGTGCGTCGAGTTCGATCAGCAGTTTATTAGGATATCTTCGCGCCGTTTCGAGCACCCGTTCCCGGCTGCCCACACGAGTACAGTCGCGCGTCGTCACCGGGGCGTAGCGGATGCCGAATGAATCCGATTTCACCAACCGCCAATCGTTGGGATCTGCCTGCGATTGAAGCATCCAGAAGAAGCGCTGCAGCAGGTGCTGCTCACTCCGGATCGCTTGTCGCGCTGAGCTGCGGATGACATCCATCAAATCTTCATCCCGGAGCGCATCCATGCAAAATGAACGTTCCGTCGTTAACCAGCCGCGAAAGCCGTGACGGGTCCAATTGAGCCCGAAAACATCATGCAACCAGCGATAAACGGGCCTATGTTGACAGTCCTCCAAGCGCTCGAAGTACCTGCGCATGTTTTCCGCCGACCAGGAGCTATCACCGGTGGCTGTCGCGATGTCGTTCCAATCCGCGTTGTGCGGGCAGACAAAGATCATCGCGTTGTGAGCTGTGCATCCACCTAGTGTGCCCGCCCGGGGATAGAGAACACCCTTACGCGCTGCGGTATATTTATCATCCTTCACCTGCCGCTGTTCGTCCGTGTAATGGCGCACGAAGAAGTCCCAGCGCATGGCGGGGTTTTCTGCAGCGAACGGATGAAAGGCAGGAACCTGGTAGTCGGCTGGAAGGCGCGAATCCGCTAATTTACAGGGATCGCCGCCCGCTTCCAGGAGGAGGACTGTGCGTCCGGCTTCGGCCAACCGCGCCGCAAGAGTGCCACCACCCGCGCCGGAGCCAACGACGATATACTCATGCGCGGCGCGCGAGGCGCTTGCGTCGCTCACTATTGCTCTTCCTGGAATTCATGTGCGACCTAACACTCAGGCTACTTGAAAAGGCCGCAGGCGCAAACGGCCGTCAGTTCTCGATGCTATGCGGAACCGAAGCGCACTGCTCTAACCGTCGCGGCAGCTAAAACGTCTTGAGAAACTCGATTAATGCGCGCTTGTCATCATCGCTCAACGCCGGTTCCCCCTTGAAAAAGCTCGTGCCGAAGTAATGACCTTTGTTGACCACGTAATCTGGACACTTGCTGATGCTTATTAGTTTTTGGACCAGCTCTTTATCCTCTCGGAACACTCTCGCCTGCTCTTCATGATCGGCGTTAGCCACCCTATTGAGTTTTGCTTTGATGTCCAGCAGGACGGGAATAAGATCCAGCTTATGCTCTAAAGCACGTTCAACATCGATGTTAGTCAGTAAACTGACGGGCGTTCCCTTAGGAATCGGACCGATTCTAATGCCTTCTTCACCAAACAATCCAGGGAACCAACGATGGAGCCAGGGCAACCAGCGTTGGCTCCAGCCAGCCAAGCGCGCTAAACGCTCGGGCAGGAAAGCGGGGTCAATTTTGATGTAGCTTTCAGTGTCGGTTCGATAAATGAAGCCTGGAACGTTGAGCGCTCTCGACTCGGGCAACTCAAGCTCCTTCATAACGTCTACGTCTTTTTTGCGTTTTTCCGGCCAGAGCATTTGTTCGATGGAATCGTTGAACGATTCCATGCGGCCAGCGACGGATGGGGATGGGTTGAACTTGCCCACCGAGTTGTTCAGCAGAAACGGCGCCGTCGACCACAGGCTGACGAGCGACGGGACGCGCGTATAACCGCGGCCACCATCAGGTAGCTCGTATTCGAACGTGCTGCCGTCAATGGGATTGTGCAGCGTCATTTTTCCCACCGACGGAAGCTTCTTGTAGGTTTCCGATGAGAAATTATCCCAGATATTGCCGCCCAGGGCGTTGGTCGCCAAAGGGCTGCAGGCATTTGTCTGGAGCAGGGTGACGGGGATGCGGCGCTCGGTGGACAAGTAGTTGTCCGTCAGAAAATCATCCGCCATGACGATCTCGGTCATTTTCTTCTTGAAGTCGTCAGTTTTCGTCCACTGCCAATACTGATCCCAGTTCTGCTCGTCTACGTCCGCCGGCGCTTCGGGAATCTTGCTGGAGTGGCAACGCGCGCACGTGACCGCGAAAACCTGCTTGCCTCGAGTGAGCTGCGCCTGGTCCTGCGAGAGATATTTTTCGCCGCCGGGAGCGTTCTTGAGCAAGTCCGGTTGCGCCGTCTTGAGAAAGAACAATGCGACGTCGGCCGTTTGAGAGACCGTCGCATTCCAGTAGCTCGAATTTTTCTCGGCATCCTCGATTTTAATGGGCGTAATCTTCTTGCCGCCCAGTAAGACTTTGAAATGCAGCAGCCATTCTTCACTGAAAAGGCCGATGTTGATGAACACCCGGTTAAGCGCGCCGAGGACTCCGACGGAGTCCGCTCCGTCCTTCAGTATTCGCGGTGTCCGAACGTTGTCTGGAGCTTTGTAATACTGCGGCAAAATCGCTGTTTGGGCGAAGTCTTGAAATTGCTTATTTTTGAGTCCTCCGCCGGTTAGTTTTTCCTCTCCCC
>DATACQ010000184.1:0-10444 GCA_036258955.1 Binatia bacterium | reverse complement strand
TTTGAGGTTTCTGGCCGGCACCATTCAAACATTAGGGACCACCCGACCGACTGGGTGATCGGATGAGCAGGCTTCGCAGAGAGCACGTCAAGGAGTACGACGTTGCGTAGCCGCTAGCGGATGCGTTTCGCTCGGATAATTGCGGCGCTCGGCGAGCTCGCGGGCATCGCGAACGCACAGATATGTCGGCCATCATCGGGGAGGCTTGCGCACGAAACTTCGCCTTAATGTTCCGGTGCTTGCCAACGGGAAAAAAAACAGAGGCAAAGAACAATCAGCGCAGCACTTAAAAGTCTAAAAAGATTTCTTTGGCCCCTTCGCCGGTGAGTTGTTTGATGGTCGTAATCCGATCGCTAAACTCCTGAAGCGTACCAAGCGAGGCGGGACCCATGTCGATGAGGACTGAAAACAGCGAAAAACCCAGTTTTTCTTTTTCCTTGCGAAATTGCTCGGCCCACTCGGAACTGACTTGGCACTCGCCGTCGGTGATAAAAACGATGTCACCTTTCTTAAAGCGAGACTCGCGCAAACAGGCTAGCGCGGCATCCAACGGCGTTTGAAAATCGGTGCCGCCACCGGGAAAATACTCGGCCAAGTCCATCACGGTCTTGGATTCTACCTGATAGCGATCGCGGGGGTTCATGTCGAGGACCTGCAGCGGTGTTTCCGCAGAGGAAAAACAGATCGAACGAAATAGCCGACGCTGCCGGCGGGCGATGTCGAGCAACGTCAAAGCAACCGCCTTGGACCAGATCTCCTTGTCTCCCGACATCGAAGAGCTGCCGTCCAGGCAGACGATCATCGGTCCTTTGCCCTTTTCTTCGATGCCCCGGAGTGAATATTGAATCAACTGCTGGTCCAGAAAACGGCGGTAAAAATCCTTGCGCAGCTGTGGATGATGCAAGCTCAAGAGTTCGTGTGGCAATAGGCGATGGAGCGAGTCACCCTGCTCGACCTCCAATACTTCCTCACTGGCGCGCTCGAAGACTCTTTTGCGCAACGCTTGCGATTGCAGCTTCATCCGGCCGACCATGCGCGCGAGTTTTTTTAGCTTCTCGTTCCCCGCGAGACGCTTTCCAAGTTCCAGCTTTTGGCCCGGCGGAGAACGCTCCCCGGTGCCAATGGCGTCACCCCAGGTTTCCGCCTCCTGGCTGGCATCTTCCAACTGCTGGGCAACCTTGATGGCTTCCGCCTGCAAGCGGTTAGCGGCTTGAGACTTTAACCGTTCGAGATCTTCTCTTAGCTGCGCGCTTTTGTGCCGCAGCAAGGCTTCGGCGCCTTGAACTTCCCCGGCCATCTTTTCTTTGGCTTTCTGCAGCGCTTTTTTGCCTTCCTCCGACAATTGATCTTCTGGTATGGTTTCGGCGTTGTCGTATTCTTCGAGCTTTTGGCCGACAATTTCCTCTTGCTTTTGGATATCCCACAGGTCGCGCAGATCGCGCTGGTTAAGAAGCTTTTGCTCGCGGATGATGCCGAGTAAACGCTCGCCGAGAATCAGAGTTGACAGGCCGGCATGCGCCTCGTTGAGCAGCGTCTGCTCGCGGAGAATGTCATACTGCCCGCCCTGGCGCACGCCCGCGAGAAATGTCTGATTGAGCAGCGCGCTGGGGAGCACGTCCTCAGCGTCGCGGAAAACGATGTTGTACTTGAAGAGCAGGCAGAAAATGTCCTGCAGCAAAGATCCAAAGTGGGGCAGAAACATGCTGCCGTTTTGCTCTAGCTCTGCGAGAGACGGCGACTGGGTACGCAGTTGCTGCCAAACGCGCCGATCGTACGCGTCATTCTCGATCCAGGAACTATTTGCCGGGAGCGGCTGGAAAGTGCGCCTGGAGCCTGCCTTCTTGACTTGTTTGGGCGGCGGCATCAGAACTGCTCCAGCATTTCTTTCTGCAGCTGCTCGATTTCGTTTCTGACCGAGCTGACGCGATCCAAGGGCCGGCCGAGCCGTTTCGCTTTTTCCATGATCTGATCAACCTTGCCGAGAATGTTTCTGAGCTTGGTGTGAAGCTCGATCAATGCGCGTGCGCGTTCATCGCTCGATTGGCCGGCGTGAACCGCCGATTCGCGGATCTCACGGGATTCGTACAGAAGCTCCGTAATCTCCTGTTCGTAACCGAGCAGCAGCTCGCGAATCGTATCGCGCACTTGCGTGTGCTCGGCGGGATCACGCCACAGAACATGTTCCAAAAAGAAGAGATTCTTTTCCTGAACCTCTTTCGCGTTTTCGAGAAAGGCGTGGGCTTGCAGCAAACTCAACGACTGGCGGTAGCGGCGATCGGACGCCTGGATGTTTTTCCCGTTCAAAGCGCGTCGGATATCGGCGATGCTCCGGTACGCGTGCGCCGGGATGGTCACCTCCCGCGCCTGAGCTTGCAATTCCGTCAGTTCGGAAAACGTGAGGCACGTACGTTCCTTTTGCGGCGAGGACTCCAGCATCCGCAGAAAACGAAAATCTTCGGCGATGTAGTTGACCACGAACCGCACCAGAAAGCGATCGTACAGCGCTGTAAGTTCCTCTTCCTCAGGTAGCTCGTTGCTGGCGCCGAACAGAGTGAGCAACGGCACCGGTTTTACTTCCTTGCCGTTGTGGAAAAGCCGCTCGTTGATCAAGGTCAAAAGCGCGTTCAAGATGGAGGAGTTGGCCTTGAATATCTCATCCAAGAACGCAATATGGGCATCGGGCAATTTGCGGTGGGTCACCCGGCGATAATCGTCCTGCTCGAGCGCTTTTAGACTCACGGCTCCGAAAATCTCTTCCGGTGTGGTAAAGCGCGTAAGCAACCATTGAAAATAGTTGGCGCCCTCAATGCGCCGGCACAACTCGTCCGCGAGCATCGATTTGGCCGTGCCGGGAGGCCCGATGATTAGCACGTGGTGCGAGGCGAGGAGGGCGGCAAGGGCGCCATCTATCAAATCGCCCCGTTCGAGAAAAATTTGCTTAAGTTCCTCGCGAATCTTCTTGAGCTTTTCTTGCGCTGCCATGCGTTTGTATTCTAGCTAAGAAACAGTGTGGATGGAAACAATACCTGTAGAAGTCACTTTCGTTAGACAGGGAAACGCCTTTGAGGTATGCACGAACCAACGAGAGCCGGAGGAACCTATGGCTACTAAACCGATGTTTGTTCTGGTGCTAATGGTTGCCAGCCTGCTGCCCATGAGTTTACTTGCCCAAGAGGCCAAGCTCGTGGAAGCTGCAAAGAAGGAAGGCGGCAAAGTAGTGGTCTATGGGTCCATCGAGAATGAAACGATGGAGCTGGTATCCGCGGCGTTTAAGAAGAAGACCGGGCTGGAGGTCGATTTCTGGCGCTCGGCATCGACCAAGGTGATGGATCGAGTGCTCGGTGAGTCACGGACCGGCAGACCTCTGTATGACGTTGTCTTGACGATTACTCCACCGATGGAATTCATGTACAAAGAAGGAGCCTTAACAAAGTACGATTCAGAAGCGGAGAAGGCGTTTCCAAAGAATGCCATCCACCCGAATTTGGGACCACAGTACCGCAACAGCATCATCGGGATTATTTATCATGCCGGTGTCATCAAGCCGGCCGAAGCGCCAAAATCGCTCGAAGACCTCCTCAAACCGCAATTTCGTGGCAAGTTCGTCATGCCGGATGCGAGCCAGCACACGACTACCGCGCAATGGTTGGCCAGTCTTCACAAACTAATGGGCTCCCAGGAAAAAGCTGACAAGTTCATTCGTGACTTGGCTGCGACCAAGCCTCTGTTGGTCGAATCTTTAACTCCGGCCGGAGAGCGGATTACGACTGGAGAAACACCCATCGGAATCGCATTTTTGAAAAACGTAGTCTTTTACGGCAAGAAAGGTATTCCTTTGGATTACGTTAGACTCGGCAAATTCATGGGCGATGGTAACTCCGTTGCACTGGGCTCCAAAGCCCCGCACCCAAATGCGGGCAAGGCTTTCATCGAGTTCTTTCTAGGGGAAGAGGGACTGAAAATCATGGCTGGCCTCGGTGAGTTTGTTACCCGGAGAGGAATCTACCCGCCGCTACCTGATGCTGACAAAATCGAATTGGTCGAGATGATAGACATGGATAAAAAAGCGTACGCGGAGAAAATGGCAGAATATCGCAAGATCTTTTTGCAACGATGACTTCGGCAGAACACGTAGGGACCAGCCGCCTTTGCGCAAGCAAGGAAGGAGCAGGCTTTACACCGCGAAGTCACGAAGCTCACGAAGTTGAAGAGTATAAATATCTGAACCCTTCGTGTCCTTCGCGTGCTTCGTGGTGAGATATGCGGTTTCCCTAATGGCGACTTTGAACCGATGACGAAAGTTTTGCGAAAGTACGTAAGCGAGGGAACGTCGTGGTAGATGACGAGTGGGATATTATTTTAATTGGTGCCGGACAGAACAACTTTGCGCTTGGAACCTATCTTGGCATGGCCGGCCTGAGAACGGTGATCTGTGAAAGCCGTTTGGAAAACGGCGGGCGGTTGTCGAGTGAAGAGATTACCATACCGGGGTACTGGCATAACACGCTGGCGTATTTTCAAACGAACCGCGCTGTTTCGCCGCCATGGAGAGAACTGCGGTGGGACACCGCTCACCATGCCGCGTTCGTCTCGCCCCCCGTCATCAGCTCGCTTTTGTTGCCGGACGGACAATCTGTCTCGCACCATCAGTCACTCGAAGACAGCCTCAGCTCCATCGCCAAGTTCTCCCGCAGAGACGCCGTCAGCTGGTGTGAGACGCATGTCAAGTTTCATCAGATCATCCGCGATCGTTTGATGAATTATTATTATAACCTGGCATCGGACGGGAAATTCGCCGCCGGACTAGACCAAGACGACACCGGTCGAGAGTTTAAACGACTCTGGCGCCTGACCCCTGAGCAGGTAGTCGGCGAGTTGTTTGAGCATGACGCAGTGAAAGCACTGGTATTGTCGCAGATGGCGATTCCGCGTGGCGTCGGGATCGATTACCCTGGGGCGGGCCTTGAAGTACTGAAAATGATCGCTGGCGGCGAACAGCCCGAACTCGCGCGCGGCGGATCACATTCGATCGCTCAGGTTTTGCAGCGTGCGTATGTTCATAACGGCGGCCAGATTCGCGCGGTTCATCATGTCGAAAGAATTCTGGTCGAAGAGGGGCGCGCGATCGGGGTGCGGCTACGTGATGGCAGAGAATGGAAAGCACGACTGGCAGTGGTTTCGAATGCGGATCCCTATGCGACCTTCCTCGAGATGATCGGCGATGAGCATTTACCTCGAACTTTTACTGAACGGGTGAAAGACATTCAGCCGGATGAGTTTTCCTATTTCCAGGTTCATCTTGCGCTGAAAGCGCCCGTACGTTACGCGCTTCATGAAGCCGAAGACGCCTCCGTCGCACGAGCGATGAACGTCAACATGGGTCCGGAGAAGCCGGCTGATTTGCAGGAAATGTGGAAAGAGATCCGTGCCGGTGAGTTTCCCCAACACCTTTGCCTGCACGCGATCTGCCCGAGCGTTTTTGACCCGCTGCAAGCGCCCAAGGGAAAACACGCCTCATCGCTCTTCACGCCGGTGCCATTTCAGCTTAAAGGAAAGAAGCCGGAGGAATGGATCAAATTGAAGAGCGGATACATGGATCGGGTCTTGAGAATCTGGCGACGCTACGCTACGAACCTCACGGACGAAAATATCGAAATGAAAGTCGCCATGGAGCCGTTTTATATATCCGAACGCTGGCCCAACATGAGGCGCGGTTCGGTATGGGTGGCGCGAAAGATCGCAACGCAAATGGGCGAAATGCGTCCCATCGAGCAACTGGCAGATTATCGTACGCCCATCGAGGGTCTTTATCAGGTCGGAGTTGCCACGCATCCGGCCGACGCTGTCATCGCCGGCTCGGGCTATAACTGCTGGCGGGTTATGAAGGAAGACTTGAAGCTGTAGGTATAGCGGCGCGCGGTTCTTAGTTCGAAGGCTTGAAGAGGTCGATCGTTCAAAGGTTTCAACAGTTCAAAAGTTCAAGGTGCCTAATAGAAAATAGAACTCAACATGGCAAAAATCCTAGAGTACGATGGCGTGGTCATCGGCGCCGGTCACAACGGCATGATCTGCGCTGCTTATCTCGCCAAATGCGGCCAGAAGATCATGGTCGTTGAAAAAAACATGGAGGTGGGAGGCGGCCTCGATTCTCACGAGGATCGGAACTATTCCGGCTTCTGGCATAACATCCATTCGGTTTTTCACCGCGGGCTCATGATGCTGCCCTGGTATAAGGATCTCGAGCTGGAGAAGTTCGGCATCCATTATTACCGTCCCGATCCGGGCGTCGTACATCATTTTTCTGACCAAAGTTATCTTGGCTGGTTTGCTGACGTGAAGAGAACCGCGGCGACTATCGAGCGCTTCTCGAAAAAAGACGCCGCAAGTTTCATGGAGATTTGGGCGCGCTGGCAAGCGGTGGTGCAAAGGATCGTTTTCCCCGAAACCTATGCCGTGCCCGTGGCCTTCGAAGAAAAGAAACCCTTACTGGAGAAGACTGTCGAAGGTCGCGAATATCTCAAATTTTTTGAAACCACCCCGGAAGAATTTGTCTTGCGTCACTTCGAGCACCCGCGGGTGCGCGGCTTCATCGGCTTTCTTGGCGTTATGCGCGGCTACGAGTTGGACGCGCCACAGACGGGTTATCTCATACCGGCGATGATCGCCTGGGGCGTCAACCCGCAGCTCTGCCGCGGCACATCCCACGCGCTGGGCGATAATCTTGCGCATATGATGTCGCATAATCATGTGGACTACATCGAAGCCAACGGCGTTGAACGCATCATCGTCGAAAACGGGCATGCGACGGCGGTGGTGCTTGAAGACGGGACGGTGATCAGAGCGCGCAAGTTTGTGGCGTCCAATGTCAATCCGGTCGAAACTTTTATCCGCCTGGTGGGGCGCGAGAATCTCGAACCCCATTTCGCTGACCTGGCAGCCAAATTCCGTTTCTCGAAAACCACGCCGATCTTTGCCATCAATTTGGCGCTGAACGAACGGCCCCGGTACATCACCGAAGAGAAACATCCGGAGGTCGCCGACGCATTTATGCATATCGTGGGTCTCGAGGATTATCAGGATCTGGTTAATCTTTTTGAAGATTGCCGCACCGGGGACCTGCCGCGCAAGCCATTCATGAATGGGGCGACACCGTCCTACCACGACCCGACGCAAGCGCCGCCCGGCAAGGCGACGGCATTCATGTGGCAATTGATGACGTATCAGTTGTGGGGCAATGCGCTCAATTGGGATAACGCGCGGGACAACTGGATGCAAAAACAACTTGCCGTATGGCGGCAGTTTGCGCCCAATCTCGACGAGAATAATATTCTCTCCATCGATACGACGACGCCGCTCGATATCGAACGTCACGACCACAACATGTACTGCGGCGACTGGATGGTCGGCGAGTACTCCGGTGATCAAGCGTTGGAGAATCGGCCTTTCCCCGGTTGGGGCCAATACCGTACGCCGATCGACGGCCTGTACCTTTGTGGTTCTTCATGTCACCCCGGTGGCAATATTACGGGCGCTCCCGGCTATAACGCTGCGCGGGTTATCGCGGAAACGCTGGGGCTCAAAACTTGGTGGCAGCCGCTGGACTTCCGCGAACACCTCAAGGGGCTAAGATGAAGATGAATTGGAGTGATGGAGTATTGGAGTACTGGAGTATTGGATCTCGGAGTCATCACTCCACCACTCCACTGCTCCAATACTCCTGGAGTTTGTTGTGAGGCTGGCGGGGAAAGTCGCGATCGTGACTGGCGGAGCGCGACACATCGGCGCGCGTTATTGCCGCGCGCTGGCGCAAGAGGGCGCGGCGGTGGTGATTGCGGATATTCTCGACGGCAGCAGCGTCGCGCGAGCAGTCCAAGCGGCAGGTGGCAAAGCTCTCACGCTCAGCGTTGACGTATCCAAGGAAGAAGACAGTCACCGCATGGCGGCGGAAACTGTGAACGCTTTCGGACGCATCGATATCCTGGTGAACAATGCTGCGATCTTCATCAACATTGAGCGCCATCCATTTTATGAAATTTCCGCCGATGAATGGGATCGGGTCTCGGCAGTTAACATCAAAGGGCCGTTTCTGTGCACCAAGGCGGTGTTCCCGCAGATGAAACAACAAAACAGCGGCAAGATCATAAACATCTCATCATCGACCGCGTTCTGGGGCACGCCCAATTTTCTGCACTACGTCGCTTCCAAAGCGGCGCTGATTGGGATGACGCGCTCGCTGGCGCGCGAGCTAGGGGATTACGGCATCTGCGTCAATGCCATCGCGCCCGGGCTGGTGGAGCACGAGGGGCAGAACGCGCCCAAGGCGCTCACGGAATGGCAACTCAAGGAACGCTCCATCAAACGCTTACAAACCCCGGAAGATCTCCTGGGCACGTTGATCTTCCTGGCGTCCCCGGAAAGCGATTTCATGACGGGCCAGACGATCGTCGTGGACGGTGGCAGCGTGATGTATTGAAAGCGCGTTTTATTAAGGTGGTGCAGCCGGATTTTCAGTTCAATCAAGAAGGGCACGGAGGAGACGAAGTTCGGATAGGGGGGATGTTTTAAACTTTCTCTCCTTCGTGTTCTTCGTGAACTTCCTGGTAAATCCAGTCTCAGGCGAACCGGTCAAGACGATGCCCAAGAATCTCCGGACTTTTCTCGACGATATGCGGCGCCTCTACCCGAGTGAGGTGGTGACGATTTCTAAAATCGTCAGTCCCGCGAACCACGACGTCAGCGCCATATGCAAGCAGCTCGGCGCGCTCAAAAAGTTTCCCATTTTGGTTTTCGATCAAGCGCTGAACCTTCACGGCGAACTCAGCGATGTGAAATTGGTCATGGGGCTCGAGAACTCGCAGAAGAAAATCCAGGTTGCTCTTGGCGTAGCGCCGGACATGGACCGAGCGGAAATGGCGAGGGAGTGTCTGCGCCGCGAGGCTCGGCACGTCCCGCCCGTTATTGTCGAGAAGAACGCGGCGGCGGTGAAAGAAGTGATCAACACCGGAGCCGATGTGGATTTGCGCGAGCTGCCGCTGCTGCGGCATCACGAGATGGATGGGGGCCCTTACATCGACATGTCGAGCGTGGCGCGTGATCGCGTCAGCGGTACTTACAACTGCTCCTATCATCGCATGGAAGTGAAAGACCGCAACCACACGGGCTTTCTCATGACCCTGCAGCACATGTGGCGCATTTTTCGCGCCTATGAGGAAGCCGGCGAAGAGTGTCCGGTCGCGACCGTTATCGGCCACCATCCGGCTTACCAGATGGGCGCTTGTTACTCCGGCCCGTTCGAAGTGAGCGAATACGACATCATCGGCGGTTACCTCGAGGAACCGCTGCGTGTGGTCCCCTCGGAGACCTGGGGCGAGCGCCTGTTGGTTCCCGCCGATGCGGAAATCGTTATCGAGGGCGCGTTGCTTCCCGGCAAGCGCATGGTCGAAGGTCCCTTCGGCGAAGTGAACGGTTACCTTGGCTCCCAGGGTTTTCAGCAGTCGGCCTGCTATGAAGTGCGTGCGATCACCCGCCGGCGACGTGCCCTGCATACTTCAATCATCACGCCCGAGGGCGACAAGCCATGGATGGATCTGGCGCGTGAGGGCGCTTATCTCAGGCGGGCGCGCGAGGCCGTGCCGGGAGTGCAGGCGGTGTGCACCAGCGGCCGGCACGCGTTGCTCAATGTCTTCATCTCGATGAGAAAAATGTCGGAAGGCGATCCCGGCCGGGCCGCCGCGGCGGTGCTCACCTGGGATTGGGCAAAAAACGTCTTTGTTTTCGATGAAGACATCAATGTGTACGACCCTACCGAAATTCTTTGGGCGTTAGCGACGCGGGTGCAGCCACACCGGCAGATTTCAATCGTCGACGACATGATGCGCGGCAGCTTGCTCGATCCCTCGATGGATCATCCACGGCGCACTTCGGTTATGATCGTCGATGCGACGAAACCATTGGACCGTCCCTTTTCGCCCGTTTCGAAATGCCCGGATGAAGCGCTCGCGCGCATCAGGCTGGAGGAGTTCGTGCCCGGCGAGGTGTTGCAACACATCCCCGCCGATCGCACGACTTACTGGGCGTAATAATCCATTGGGAAAGCATTGCCAGCGTGCCCGGGCCGTGCGATAGCTGGAGCAACTCGAAAATGTTGTCCGTAAACTGGAGGTATGGCAGTGGCTGAAAGCAAATCCCAAGGCACACCGGAAATCTGGGCAGCCGGAATTGGCCGGAAGAGTAACGCTGAGTACGGTTCCGATTTAATGGCAGAGATGTTGCGCGAACTGGGCATCAAGTATATCGCTCTCAATCCCGGCGCGAGTTATCGCGGGCTGCACGATTCGATCGTCAATTTCGAATCGGAGAAAGGGCCGCAAATGGTCCTTTGCACCCACGAAGAGATCGCCGTTGCCATCGCCAACGGCTATGCGCGCGCCACCGGAGAGATCAA
>DATACQ010000183.1:0-2004 GCA_036258955.1 Binatia bacterium | reverse complement strand
CGTGAGCAGGGCATGGCCGATCCGGTATTGGCCGAGATGGTTCATTCCACTGGCGCGACGGAGTCGCGCCACTTCGCGGCGGTGAAACCGGTCATACAGGCTTATCGCGCCAGTTGGGTCAAGCTCGCGCCATTCCGCAATGGTCCCGTGAATCCGCGGCGAGTGATGGTTAGCGATCCGGCGGCGATGACGGCCGAGATCAAGGCGAAAGCGATGGAACTCGGCGCCGACATGGTCGGGGTGTGCCGCTTGCAGCCGCAGATGATCGATCTCGGCTCGGAGGTGCCGCATGAGTTTGTGATAGCCTGCTGCGTAGCCGAAGACTACGAAAAAGTGCTCCAGGGCGCCGATGCCGTCGAGGAAGAAGCGATGCGGACGTACGCGAAGTGTACGGAGATTGCCACGGCACTTGCTAAGAGCGTGCGCGAGCTGGGCTATCCGGCGATCGCGCACCACAACGGCGCCAGCGAAGTACAAGCGATACCGATTTTCTACCAGGTCGGTTTCGGTGAGTTGGGCCGTCACGGCAGCTTGATCAACGAAAAATATGGCGCTAGCTTTCGTCCCGGTTTCGTTACGACGGACTTACCGCTTGTCGAGGATAAGCCTCGCGAGTTTGGCGTGCAGGATTTTTGTATGAACTGCAACGTCTGCCAGCGCAACTGCCCTGGAGACGCGATTCCGCAAGACCACGTGTTAACCAATGGCATAAAGCGCTGGCTCATCGATTTAGAGAAGTGCTATCCCTACTCGCGCCTGCGCGACGAGTACTGCCACCTATGTGTCGATGTGTGTCCTTACATCGTGAAATCGCATCCGCAGACTTACAAAGCATTCATGAAAGAGCGCAAACAGGTAGGCTACAAGACGCCGAAATCCTATTAACACCGATGGAAAAACTCTATGTTAACGAGATTCGCCCCGATGGCACGGTCAGCACCGTTGGTTTGTTCTATTCGCAGGCAGAAGCGGCAAAGATAGTTGCGATGTTGCGAGCCAACCCGGATTGCGCCGCGTACCGCTATGAGATTGTCGAAGAGGTGAGACATATTCTGTCTGAGAAAGATTCCCTCCGGCCCAAGCCCACACCCAACGAGTGAAATCGACCGTGGCGCCTTCCACGGCGAGTCAGCAAGACGTCGAAACACTCAGGTACCAGGGACTCGATGACCGCGATATCCTGGAAGTCATCTGTCGTTATAACTTGAATGACCGCATGGCCGATGCAACGGGAATCTCCAGCCACGATTTTTCTGGATGGTTGATGCGCGCTCAACTCATTTGAGCTTTTTTAGCTCGCTTAAAATCTGGTCGTTCGTCGGCCGCTTTGTGTAGTCCACTTCGACAAATTTCCAGCGCACGATTCCCTGTTTGTCAATCACGTACGTTGCCGGATGGGGCCAGCCTTTGCCGTCCGGATTGAAGATCCCATATCGATCTATGACTTTATGACTCTTATCCTCGAGAAAAGGGAAATCATAGTTGCCGGGGAATTGTTCCTGAAGTTTGCTGATGAACTTCCGAGTGTCTTCCGGGCTGTCGATGCTCACGGCTAAGATTTCGGCATTTTCGTTTGGAAGTATCTCCTTCAGCTCGCCGAGCTGTCGCGCGCAGTAGGGTCACCAGTGGCCGCGATAAAAGACCAAGATGACGTTTTTTTTGCCGCGGTAACCCGACAGTGTGACGTTTTTGCCATCCTTGTTTTCCAGGGTGAAATCAGGCGCGGGTTCGCCGATCTTGATGCGCTCCAAGTCCGTGGCCGGAAGATTCGTGCCGTCCTTGGGACCAAGTTGCGCGAGCGCTGCCGCCGCTGGTAGAAAAAACAACAAGGACAGGAACAAACACCTTCGAGATAGAATGTTCGTCATTTACTACCTTCGAAAAAATCTTACAGATCTTTTACCCCTCTTTTGAAAAGAGGGGAAGGGGAGATTTCGGACCGGAATGACGGGACAGCGAAACTTGCGGTTTAAAACATCACTAAGAACCGACAAGAAGCAAAGC
>DATACQ010000182.1:0-11347 GCA_036258955.1 Binatia bacterium | reverse complement strand
CTTCGGTTTCGGTCTCATCGGCCTTCTTGTGACCTCTCATCTCCTTTGCAAGCTGCGAGAGTGCCAGCAGCAGGGTGGGTATTCCGATGACCCAGGGAAACAAACCTGCGCGGGTGCCGAAGTTGCGGCTCTGCCATAATGCGACTGCAAGCAGGACAATAATGACGGCCGTAAACAACGCCGCAGGACCAAACCGAAATTCGCGTTGAGGATAAACAGCCGCGGTTTTCGTTTCGGAGATTTTGGCGCGCCGTTCTTTTCTCCTTTGCCAGACGGGGTAGAAAACTCCCACGAGGATGACGGTGAAAATAATCAACACGCCAGGACGCGTGGTCCACGCTAGGCCGTAGTTGTCGCTCGATAGAAACAAGCGATTCTCCGCCAGTGGGCCGAGCACGAGACCGAGAAGGACCGGCGGTCGGGGCCACTGAAGCTTCTCCATGACCCAACCAAGGCCGCCGAAAAAGAGCACCACGACCATATCTTGGAAGGCGTTTTTTTCGGCAAAAGCGCCGAGATAAATCAGCACGAGAATCAAAGGAATAATGATAGAGCCGCGCACCTGGGTGACTTTTGCAAGCGGGTTCAAGAAAAGGAAACAAATGGCGACGGTAAGCGCGTTAGAAAGAATAATGACCCACACGAATGAGAACGTTAGGTCTAGCTTACCTTTGGGCGGCGGGATCAACATGTCGGGTCCAGGGACGATGCCCTGGATAATAAAGGCGCCGAGCAGTATCGCCATCGTGACGCTGGCGGGCACGCCAAAGGCTACAGTAGTTATCAAACTGCCGCCGAGTGTGGAGTTATTCGCCGCTCCCGGGCCCAACACGCCTTCCACGGCGCCCTTGCCGAAGCGTTCTTTATTGGGCGAGCTTTGCACTGCGTGGGCGTAGGCGAGCCACTGTGTAGTCGCGGCGCCCATACCGGGTATGATCGCTATGAAAGTTCCCAACGCGCTGCAGCGGATCACCAACCACCAGTGGCGAAAAGTGTCCTTAACGCCTTGCATGACGCCGCCGAGCTTTCCGACTTCCTGTTTGGCGATACTGGTGCCAAGGACCGCGAGCTCGATGGTTTCGGGAATGGCGTAAAAACCGATGGTGATTGGCACGAGGCCGATGCCGTCCCAGAGAAAAAGCTGGCCAAAGGTAAAACGCTGGATGCCGGAAATCGGATCCAGGCCGATGGTCGCGAGCATTAAACCGATGCCGCCGGCAATGATGCCCTTGAGCTGGTCTTCGCCGCTTAGCGAAGCGACGAAGGTGATCCCCAAGATAGCGAGCATGAAAAATTCCGGCGAGCCGAAGGTGAGCACCAGCGGTCGAATAATCGGAATCGCGACGGCGAGCGCGAGGGCGGCAAAGATAGCGCCGACAAATGAACTCATCAACACCGCCCCCAGCGCCCGGCCGGCTTCGCCGTTGCGTGCCATGGTGTGGCCGTCCACTATGGTGGAGGCGGTGGTTGGCTCGCCGGGGACGCCGAACAGGACCGAAGTGATGTCACCGGTGGTGGCCGTGACCGCGGTCATGCCGAGCAGGAAGGCAAATGCTTCGACGGCGCTCATCTTGAAGATAAACGGCAGCATCAAAGCCATCGCCGTCGGTCCGCCGAGTCCGGGAAGAACGCCGACCAAAAAACCAACGCCGATGCCGACCATCATCAAACTGAAGGTCGACCAGTTAAAGACTTGCAGCAGGCCTGAAAACAAGGCGGGGAACATTTCCAGCATCTGATGCCTCCTGGGAAGCAACCGCCTCGGGCTGAATCAGTTGTAGAGGATCTCTTTCAGCTTGCCGAGCAGCGCCGGGTCCAGTTTGAACAGGCCCTGGATATCCTTTTCAATTTCCTCAACCGTCACTGGATCAACGTTTAACTTTGATTTGTTTGCGTCCGCCAGAAATTCCGGATCTTTGAGGGTCGCGTCGAAGGCGCTGCGCAGTATTTGCACCCGGTCTTTAGGCGTGCCCGGAGGCAAGGTGTACGTCCGCACGATGTTGCTGTCGCCATGAATGGCGACCTCGATCATCTTGCGCCCTTCTTCGGTTTTAGCGAATTTGATCGCCTGGGGTACCTGCGTCAACTCGGGGTGAGTTTTGCGATTCGCCTGCAAGACGACTTTCGCGTCCCCGGTATCGAGTGCTTTACGCCACGTGACGCTCACCGAGTCCCAGCCCCAGCAGCCGCCGGCGACCTCGCCGCTTTCGGCGGCTAGTCTTACGTCAGCCGTGCCCTTATAGCCGGTAACGAGTTGGATGGGCAGGCCCAATGCCGCTTTCAGAACTCGCGTGGCATTGTCCGGGGTCGAAGTGCCAGGCGCGATGCCACCCATTTTCACCGGCGTCTTGGCGGCTAGCCATTGCTCGACGGTCGAGATGCCGCTCGCCTTTGTCAGCGCGCAGACCACGTGATCCGTGATCGGCGCGCCGATGAATTCGAACTTGCGTGCATCGAACTCGATGCCTTTTTGTCCCAGCACCTGGCCGAGAAACAAGCCGCCGATGAAATGGCCTATGGTCAAACCATCCGGCTTGGCGGCCTTGAAAACATGATTGGCCGCAATAAGGCTGCCGGCGCCGGTCATATTTTCCACCACGATCGCCGGCTGGCCGGGAATATGTTTGCTCATGTGGCGCCCTAGCGCTCGGGCATAGGTGTCAAAACCGCCGCCGGCGGAGAACCCGACAATGATCCTGATGGTCTTGCCTTTGTAAAAATCTTCCGCTGCAGCGGTGGCGCTCACGGTAACAAACAGCAACAACACTGAAAACAAAACTATTGGCATGATTTAAAAACTCCTGTGCGCTGAATTTCCCTCGCGAGAGTTAATTTCCCGGTCTTGTAAGGTTGCCAGAAGCTATATGATTGAATGGCAAAAATCAACGTAACAGCGCGCCGTAAAGCGCCGCTTCCGACGCGCCTCGCCGTGGGGTTTTCTTACATTGTGTTCGCGCTGTTGGGCATTTACAATGTCACGGTGACTTCTGAAGCATACGAGTAGGGCTGATTGGCCCGGAGAGGAGGCCGGTTATGGCCGAGCAATTTAGAAACTATATAAACGGCAAATGGCTAACGGCGAAATCGGACAAAACATTTGAGAACCGCAATCCGGCAAATCGCAACGACTTGATCGGATTGTTTCCGGCTTCCGGGCAAGCGGAGGTCGATGCTGCGGCCGCGGCCGCGAAAAAAGCGTTTGCGAGCTGGCGCCTGATGCCGGCGCCAAAACGCGGCGAATTGCTCTACCGGGCAGGCGAGCTGCTGAAAAAACACAAGGAAGAGCTTGCCCGGGTAGAGACCCGTGAGATGGGCAAGGTTCTCAAGGAGACGCGCGGCGACGTGCAGGAGGGCATCGATTGCGCGTTTTACAATGCCGGCGAAGGGCGCCGGCTGTTCGGCGCAACGACACCATCGGAGCTCCCGGATAAATTTGCCATGTCGGTACGCGCGCCGATCGGTGTGTGCGCGCTTATCACGCCCTGGAATTTTCCGCTGGCGATTCCCACATGGAAGCTTTTTCCCGCGCTCCTTTGCGGTAACACTGTGATACTGAAACCGGCCGAGGACACGCCGCACACCGCCGTTAGGTTCCTCGAGATCCTCGAAAGTGCCGGGGTGCCGCCCGGGGTAGTGAATCTGCTGCATGGCCGCGGTGAAGAGGTGGGCGCCGCCTTAGTGCGCCATTCCGATGTGAAGCTGGTCTCGTTCACTGGTTCGGCTGCGGTGGGCCGGGAGATCGCTTCGGCCTGCGGCGAGAATTTAAAAAGAGTCTCGCTCGAGCTTGGCGGAAAGAACGCGCAGATTGTCATGGAGGATGCGGATCTGGATTTGGCCGTGGAAGGCGCCTTGTGGGGCGCTTTCGGCACTACCGGGCAGCGCTGCACTGCCACTAGCCGTTTGATTCTACATCGCGACGTCAAGCAAAAGTTCACCGACTCATTACTGGCGCGCGTCGAAAAGATAAAAATCGGGGACGGTCTCGACGAAAACGTCGAGATGGGGCCTCTGATCAATCAGGCGGCGCGGGAGAAGGTCGAACGTTACATTGACATCGGCAAAAATGAGGGAGCGAGGCTGCTCACCGGCGGCTCGCGTTATGTCGCCGGGGCTTGCGCGGACGGCTGGTTTTTTCAGCCGACAATTTTTGATCAAGTGTCGCCTGAAATGCGCATCGCGCAAGAAGAGATTTTTGGCCCGGTATTATCAATCATAGAAGTAAGGAGCTTTGAAGAAGCTATCGCAGTGTTGAACGGCACGCGTTACGGGCTGTCAAGCGCGATCTACACGGCCGATGTGGGGCGCGCGTTTCGCGCGATGCGCGATGTCGAGGCGGGCATCACTTATATCAACGGCCCGACGATCGGCGCCGAGGTCCATCTGCCGTTCGGCGGCGTCAAAGACACGGGCAACGGCCACCGTGAAGCGGGCACGACGGTCTACGATATCTTCACCGAGTGGAAATCCGTCTACATCGACTATTCCGGAAAGTTACAAAAGGCGCAGATTGACAATGCCGAGTAGGCAAATGGTTTCGAGTTTCGAGTTTCGCGTTTCGAGTTTCGAATCTTCGGAGTCTAACACACGAAACTTTAAACTCGAAACCCGAAACGGAGAGCCGTGAAAATACCACACATAAAAACGGAACTGCCGGGGCCTAAAGCCAGGGCCATCGTCGAGAAAGACGAACGATACTCGGCGCCCGCATACGGCCGGGTCTATCCGCTCGTCGTCAAAGAAGGACGTGGCATGGTCGTTGAAGATGTTGACGGCAATCTCTTTCTGGACTTCATGGCGGGGATCGCAGTTGCCAGCACTGGCCATGCGCATCGGCAGGTGGTTAAAGCGATCGAAGAACAGGCCCGCAAGTTTCTCCATATCTGTGGTAGTGATTTTTATTACGAATCAATGGCCGAGCTTTGCGAAAAACTCGCCGCGTTGACGCCCGGCAGCGGTGCAAAAAGAGTTTTTCTGACTAACTCCGGCACTGAAGCCGTCGAGGCTGCTATAAAACTCGCGCGTTATCACACCAAGCGGCACCATGTCATCGCATTTCATGGCGCGTTCCATGGCCGGTCTCTAGGCTCGCTATCGCTCACCGCCAGTCGCGCGGCGCATCGCGCTCAATTCGGCCCGCTTCTACCCGGTGTCCATCATGTGCCCTATGCTTTTTGCCACCGCTGTCCCTATCACTTACAGTACGATTCTTGCGCCATCGCTTGTGTGCGTGATCTGGAAAAAACCCTCTTTCGCCATGAAGTCTTGCCCAACGAAGTTGCCGCGCTGTTCGTCGAGCCAGTGCAGGGCGAGGGTGGCTATATTGTGCCGCCGCCTGAGTATTTGGCGTTGCTTCAGGAACTCTGCAGGCGCCATGGTATTCTGCTCGTTGCCGATGAGATACAGTCGGGTTTTGGGAGAACGGGCAAGATGTTCGCGTGCGAGCATTGGGGGATAGAGCCTGATATTCTCTGCGTGGCCAAAGGCATCGCGAGCGGCATGCCTCTGGGCGCGATGATTGCGCGGCAGGAGGTCAGCACCTGGAGCCGCAGCACCCATGGCAGCACCTACGGCGGCAATCCCGTTGCGTGCGCGGCCGCGCTGGCGACCATCGCCGTCATTGAGGACGGCCTTGTGGCTAACGCCGCGGCAGTGGGAGGCTATCTCAAAGAAAGGCTCACTGCATTGCAGAATAGGCACGCCACCATCAGTGATGTGCGAGGTTTGGGTCTGATGATTGGCGTCGAGTTTGCCCAAACCGACGCTGACCGCACTCCCGATGGCCGGCTCCGGGACCGAGTTATGCAAGCATGCTTTCGCAAGGGCTTATTGTTGCTTGGCTGCGGCGAGAGCACGTTGCGTTTCTGCCCGCCGCTGATTGTCAAGAAAGAAGAAGCCGACATCGCCGTTGCGATCTTTGACACGGCCATTGCTGAAGCGCTATAGATCCTTATCAGCCGTTCGCCCACCGTTGATCAAAAAAGTTTTAGCCCGTGCGCCAGATTTGTGCGTCCTAGCTTATGCGAAGAATCGTTTGTCTTTCGATCTCTGTAATAGCATTGTTTTTTGCTCCACTCTCGGTGGCAAAGCGGAACGGAACCGGGGCCGAGAAACCCGCCAAACTGGTGCCGGTCCTCAGGATTAACAAGGAACTTGATAAACGGACGGCAATCAAACCTTCAATGATTCCCAACGGCGGAGATGGCTTGTATGCCGTGGTCCCGATCAGGAAAGGTGAGGTGATCGGCGAGTTGGGTGGGCAGCTCAGAACCGAAGAGGACTATCCGTCAGGTAATCATTACATGGCTACGATTCTGGAATGCGCCTGGGAGGAAACCAAGCCCTACAAGTATCTCGACGCGAAGCATTTTGGCGCCAATGTGAGCCGCATCAATTTTGCACCGAGCAAAATCAATGACATCGAAACGCATTTTCAAAACGCCGGCATCGAGCGACTTTGCACGTATCCTTACTTCGTCTTCGTTGCGTTGCGCGACATCGCGCCCGGCACCGAGATCTGGTCCAGTTACGGGCCGAACTATGACTACGATCGATTTATGTACAATCCGGAGGTGCGGGACTTCTTTTGCGGCCTGGCGAAAATAGACTGCCGCAATAAGTACACCTTCGAACACTGAAACGTGGCCTTCGGATTCGCGATGCAGCGGCTAGTGCAGTTTGCTCTCCAGCTCGTCAATCAGTTGAGCGATCTCGCTCTCGTCGGGTTTTTGCGTGAGCGCGCCGCGAAACTCTTCTATCGCTTTGTTGATCATGCCTTTGGTCAAATAGACCCGCCCTAGGTTGATATAAGGAAAATGGCGCGGCTCATAGCGCTTGGCCAGCTTGGCTTTTTCCAACCATGGAATTGCTTCATCGAGCTTCTGTTGTTGCATCAAATACACGCCGATATCGTTATACGGATTGCCGAAATCAGGATCCAGCCGAATAGCTAACTCGCACTGTGCGATGGCATCATCGATTTTGCCGAGAAAACTGTAAGCCCACCCGAGATAGGTGTGGGCGTCGGCAGTGGGACAGATGGCGATGGACTCTTTGTATAGACGAATCGCCTCATCCAGATTGCGCGCCATCTGTTGATCCATGCCCTGCTGCACGAGCTGCAGGGCTCTTTCCTGTTCTTTCCATGTCGCCATAATCGACCCGCTCAGCGACGTCACCTAGAACTACGCCGCTGGGGCTATTACACTCCCCAACCGCCGCTCAACTGAATATTGGCGCCGTTGACATAGCGGGATTCATCGGAAAGCAGGAAGCGCACGGTGGCCACCGCATCGTCCACGTTGCCAACGTATCCGGCAGGGATGTATTTGACCATCTTCTCAAGCTCACCTTCCGGGGCGCTGCCCGAATCGATAAAGCCTGGCGCAACGCAATTCATCGTGATGCCGTCGGCGGCCACGAGCCGGGCAAAAGATCGCGCCAGCGCGAGTATGCCGACTTTGCTGATGTAGTGGGCTGTCAGTTGTGGTTGACCGATCAGTTGTTCAGCATTAGCCATGCTGAAACAGACGATGCGGCCCCATTTCTGCTCGCGCATGATCGGAATGACGGCCTGGCTTAGATAGAACACCGGGTGGAGGTTGTTATCAAACATCGAGCGCCATCCTTCGTTGGTTTCGTGAAGCAGTGATACGCGATGGTAAGGCCCCGCGCCATTGATCAAAGCGTGAACATGGCCCCACTCATTATGAACTTGCTTGACGAGCTCAACCGCCGTTTGCGGATCGGATACATCGGCCTGGAACGCAAGAGCCTCCGCGTGCTTTGCGCGCGCGGCTGTAACGACTTCATCCGCTTCCTTGACGCTAGTGCGATAGCAGATTGCCACCGACCAACCCTCGTTCGCCAGATCTAACGCCACCGCGCGGCCAATGCCCCGAGCCCCGCCGGTAATCAGCGCTACTCTTTTTTCTGCCATGCCGTCCAGAGACTACAGCGGCGTCGCCGCGACATACGAGATCATGACGGTTTCAACTATAACAGAGGCCGCGTCCTAGTCCTAGGGTGACCGGGTTACCCCTGCTAAATGTTGTTACACTCACTGGAGAAAGCATTTTGGAAAACTCGCGTCCGCTCTCACGAGGTTTAATCCTTCGCTTCTGCCGAAGAGGTCATGCAAGCCGGGCTCTTCCCGCTGGCGATGTTATCGCACCGAATTCGCCGGGTAGGTAGAGTTTTGACTGGTGGGATCATGTCCTTTTGTGATAAATTAACGACATGACTACCGATCCTGTTGTCTACGAGAGCCGCCCGACCTTACGTAACCCCGTACTGCTTCTCTCGTTTGCCGGTTGGAGCGATGCCGGCTCGGCAGCGACGACGGCGGTGCGCTATCTCAGCGATCAGCTGATGGCGAAGAAGTTTGCTTCGATAGATCCGGAAGAATTTTACGATTTCTACAGGCAACGCCCCGTGGTACGCCTGTCGGAAAGTAAAGTCCGGGAAATTCATTGGCCCGAGTACGAGTTCTTTTATGGTCCAGGCCTCGGTATCGAGCGTGACTTCGTGCTCGGCATCGGCATTGAGCCGCATCTGCGTTGGCGCACGTTCTGCGAGGCGATCTTGCGTTTCGCCGGTCAATGCGGAGCGCAGATCGTGGTTACGCTCGGAGCCTATCTGGACGAGGTGCTGTACACCCGCCCTGTGCCGCTCACCGGATTCTCCACCGACCCCAAACTCATGGAAGGCATGGACCTAACCCCCTCGCGCTATCAGGGGCCCACAGGAATCATCGGCGTGCTGGCAGATGCATCGCGCAAAGCCGGCGTGCCGCACGCTAGTCTCTGGGCATCTCTGCCGCACTACCTGAACGTCTCGCCCAACCCGCGGGGCACCTTGGCGCTGCTGCTGCGCTTGAATCAATGGCTTGGTTTGCGAGTGGACACGAGTCCGCTGGAAAACGCAGCCGCTGAGTTTCAGGCCAAAATCAACGAAGCAGTGAACGCCGATCCTAAACTCTCAGCTTACGTCCGCGAACTGAAAAAACGCGAATTCGAGCAGTGAAGGTTTCCGTTCTGATCCCGGTCTATAACGAAGAGCGGACGGTCGAGGAAGTGGTGCGCCGCGTATGCGCGGTGCCCCTGCAAAAAGAGATCATTCTCGTGGACGACGGCTCAAAAGATCAGAGCCGACTAATCCTGGAGAGCATTCGGCAAAACAGCGAGCAATCCGCAGATCCTGCCAATCAGTTTAAAGTCATCTTCCAGCCTTCCAACCAGGGCAAAGGCGCTGCGCTGAAAAAGGCGCTAAGCCATGTTACGGGAGACATTGTCATCATTCAGGATGCGGATCTCGAATATGATCCCAAGGACTATCCGGCTTTGTTGGAGCCGATCAAAAACGGCTTGGCCGATGTGGTTTACGGGACCCGCTTTGCGGGCGGTGGCGCGCACCGGGTGCTGTTTTTCTGGCACTCTATGGGCAACCGGTTACTGACCTTGGTGTCGAATATGCTCACCAATCTTAATCTCTCCGATATGGAAGTGGGTTATAAAGTTTTTCGCGCACAAGTTTTACAAGGCCTTAAGCTCAAGTCGAACCGCTTCGGTTTTGAGCCGGAAATCACCATGAAATTGGCTAAGAAGGGCTGCCGTTTTTATGAAGTTCCCATTTCTTACCACGGTCGCACCTATGAAGAAGGTAAAAAGATAACCTGGAAGGACGGCCTGGCCGCGCTCTACTACATGATCCGCTTCAAGTTGGCCGATTAGCAGGCCGCTGAAAAGTCCCATATGCGCCTACGCCGTTTGGAGTTCCGGGTTTAGTGTTTCGAGTTTAAACCCGAGACTCGAGACCCGAAACACCTGATAGGCGCCTCGCCTCTGGATCGTTTGATCAGCCAAAGAGGGTTTCTAGTGGTCTTATAACTCACGACGTGTCTCGGCTGACGCCGTGCGGGAATTCTGCAGGCTATGTTAATAGTTCTTGATTGACTTCTCTTTGGAGGCTGAACTCGTAGATCTTGGCGGCGGGCATGCTCGCGCAGAGCAACCGGCAAGTCGCGCATCCGCGGCAACAATGTCAATCGTCCAAAAATGCGTGAAAAGCTACACCAGGTTGCGAAGCGCCGCCTGTCACACAGGGAAAAAACACGCGAAAGCCGAGCTTGCCTAACGGCCACGGACCGGACTATTGTAGGCGCAACGTTTGCCCATTTGTTTAGCGAAGGAGAGTCTCATGGATCGGCTCAACACCACTCACAGGCTGGACACTTTCAAGCAACTGGCATCACTGTTGGGTATCGCAACGGTTATACTGATTCCGAGCAGTTACTCGTTTGCGCAGTCGGTCAAGGTTGGTAGAACCGTCGGTGGAAGCGGCTTTCATATTCCCTCCTACGTCGCGATCGACAAGGGTTTTTTGAAAGCAGAGGGTTTGGACGCCAATTTCATCGCCGCCACCGCGGGTGTGCTGGTGAGAGCGACTATCGCCAGGGAAATTGAGTTCACGCCGATACCCGGCGGCGGTTCGGAAGCAATGCTTAAAGGCGCGCCGCTGGTTTTCTTTGTGGGAGAATCGTCGGTCTCACAGTGGACGCTGACCACGACGCCGGACATCAAGCGCGTTGAAGACCTGAGAGGCAAAACTTTGGGATTGGGCAGACCGGGGTCGGCTGACTACAGCGAAATGGTTATTACTCTCGGCAAGCACTTCAACATGCAACCGGGCAAGGATTACAAAGTCATCAGCTTCACCGGCGAGCCGGACCGGGTCGCGGCTCTGATTCAAGGCTCGATTCAGGGCGGCATCCTTTCGTTTCCACACGCGGCGCGGGCCGAGAAAGAGGGCATGAGGATTCTTATTCGCACCGGCGACTATATTCCACGGCTAGGCGGGACCTTTCTGACGCACAAGGACTTCATCAAAGAAAAACGCGATGTGGTGAAGCGATTCACTCGTGGCATGATAAAAGCGACGGACTACATTAAAGAGAACAAAAAAGGGGCCATGGAAGTCATTCAGAAGTATTTTGAAATCAAGGACGTCCAGATTGTCGAGAGCATATACAATCAGGTTTACGACAAGTACAGCCCCGAAATGCCGCCGAATCTGATCAAAGACCTTTTCGAATCCCGAACCACGCCGGAACTCGGTTGGCCCCAGGGAAAGCCGCTGCCTGATCTGGAGCAGTTCGTTGACCGCAGCATCGTCAATGAAGTGCTGAAGGAGATGGGCAGAAAACCGGGAGCGAAGCAGTAGCGGGTAGTTGGATAGTGCTGCAGCGTCGCGGACGCTGCTAAAGCCCCCGTAGGTGGTTCTGCGGTTGTGGTATGAAAATCGCGGCTGTTTAGAAGTTCGCAAAGCCCTAATCCTTTTCTGAAGACGCCCC
>DATACQ010000181.1:0-8885 GCA_036258955.1 Binatia bacterium | reverse complement strand
CGTCATTTTCGGAGTCTTCCTTTTCGAACGAGCGTTCGATTATCAACTTAACTCCCATACCCAGCGATGTCAAGAAAGCGTGCTGTCTTGTCTCGTCGAGAGGAAGGATTATCCGGGGCCGAGGGCTCCCGTTTACGCGGTACTCGAAAGTTTGAATCACGTGAGCTGGGCTTCAGGTAAGCACCACTCGTGACCCGCGCCGGTATGAATTATCTGTACATCTCGAGCAGTTCCACCATTCCCAGTGAACGCATCTGATCAAATAAATACTTTTTGATCTCCCCTGCAGTATCCATCTGGAGCACTATTTCAGCGGTGATTTTAGCTGTTTGGTACGAAATCGCGCGGATCGTCCTTTTTATAACCGGAATATAGAGAGCGCCCATGCTGAACTCTTCGAGACCCATGCCGAGCAAAAGGACGGCGCTCAACGGATCGCCGGCCATCTCGCCGCACATGCCAACCCTTTTGCCTTCTCGCTTGCCGGCTTCAATGGTCGAGGCAAGTGCAGCCAGCACCGCCGGATGAAGCGGTTCGTACAGATTCGCGACTTTACGATTGCTCCTGTCGACCGCCAGAATGTACTGAATAAGATCGTTGGTGCCGATGCTCAAAAAATCCACTTCACGCAAAAATCGCTCAGCAAGATGGACTGCCGAAGGCACTTCCACCATAGCGCCTAGCTCCATATGCCGATCGAATGGCGTGCCCTCTCGCGCTAGTTCGTCTTTGGCCTCCGCTAGAAGTTCTTTGACCTTAGCGATTTCTTCCAGGCTCGATACCATCGGAATAAGCAGGCGTACCCTGCCGCAATCGCCGACCCGTAAAATCGCGCGCAACTGGGCTTTGAAAATTTCTTCTACTTCGAGAGAAACTCGAATCGAGCGCCAACCCAGGAATGGATTTGGTTCGACCCCGATGCTACGCATGTAAGACGGGTACTTATCGGCGCCGATGTCCAGAGTACGAATGGTCACAGGTTTTTCGCCCATGCCTTCAACGACCCTTTTATAAAGCGCGTACTGTTCCTCTTCGCTGGGAAAGTCCCGGTGCGCTAAAAAGGGGATCTCTGTGCGGTAGAGGCCAACGCCTTGGGCTCCGTGGAGGTGAGCAAAAGCCACGTCACTTAGCAATCCCACGTTCGCGTAAACCGCGACCCGATGGCCGTCTGTGGTTTCCGCCGGAAGCTCGCGCAGCCCCTCCAGCTCGCGGTTCAATTCGACGTAATCTTTTTCGAGCCGTTCGTATTCGCGAATCACTTCATGTTCTGGATTAACGTAGATCCCGCCGAAGTTCCCGTCCACAATGACAAGGTCGCCCTGATGCACCCTTTCCAGGAGACCCTCAACCGCGACAACGCTGGGGATCTCAAAGGACTTGGCCAGGATCGAGGCATGGGAAGTGACGCCGCCGGTTGACAAGACGATGCCTTTGAAGTGATCTCCCTCGAGCATACTAAGATCTGCGGGCGAGAGATCCTCTGCAACCAACACGGCATCGTCCGGAACATCGATTTCTCGCCCTGAAACACCGGTGAGATTCTCCAGCAGCCGCTGCGCGGCATCCTTGATATCGGTGCTGCGCTCGCGCAAGTAGTTGTCACCCACCTTGCCGAGATGCTGCAGATAACGCTCGAAGACGACCCGCACCGCGTACTCTGCCGTGAAGCCCTCTTTGCGAATCCGGCTTTCGATCTGCTGGATAATCGCTGGGTCCTCAAGAATAAGACGGTACACGTCGAAGATGGCGCTCTCCTCCTTGGAGATCAGCCTGCTCATGCGGGTCTTGACGACGTTGATCTGCTCGATGCCGCGTTCGACCGCGCCGCGAAACCGTTCGATCTCGCGTTCCCTGTTGCGAACTTTCTTTTCAGGAATGGCGCCTAGATCCATGCGTGGCTCGAGCACAAACGCCCTTCCGCGGCCAAAACCCGGCGACGCTGCCAAACCGACCAACCGGCCACGCCAATGCTGCCGCGTTCTCGCTTTCGGTTGGCGGCGCTTGCGTTCGTACGAACGCAGTTTGCCGATGGCATCGACCATGCGCTTTTCGTATTCCTTGCGTTCCTCCTCTTTTGTCTTCAGAGAGTCGGCCAGGCGCGCCTGCACGATGATTCCCGATACCTGGTTGGAAATGGTCGTTAGCAAGCGAATCTCATCGCGTGAAAACTGGCGCCGTCGCGAGGTCTGGACTACCAGTACTCCCAGGGCTCGTTTGCTTTCGATGAGTGGTACGCCGAGAAACGAGTGGAAGTGTTCCTCGTGAGTCTCGGGAAAATACTTGTAGCGGGGATGAGCGAGCGCATCGACGACCATCACCGGTTTCATTCGTTCGAGGACGAGCCCGGTCAAACCTTCGCCAATCCCCATAGAGACTTTTCCGACGGACTCTTTATCCAATCCTTCGGTAGCGCACAGCGTGAGCCGGCTCGTGTGCTGGTCGAAAATATAGATCGAACAAACTTCAGTCCCCGTGCGCGCCGCGACGATGGAGGCGATTTGGTTCAGCGTCTCTTCGAGGTCGTGTGAGTGGCTGATGAGCGTGCTGATGTCTTCGAGAATCGTTAGATGGGGATGCGCTTTACGGCTGATGGGTTTTGCTTTGGCCATGCGAGATTCCACCGAGGTGGAGCTTTCTATAAAACACAAAAATGCAAGTTTCGCCACTCAGTCCGGCGGCGGTTATTGCAAGGTGAGGCGCGTGCTGCGCTGGGGCAGTTTGAGCTCTGAGCGTGCTGCAAATACGCCGGCAATCGTTGCGCCGCAGGGGCATCTCTGGCCGTTCAGCTTGTTTTGGGTGACGTCATGCCAGGAGCGCCGGATCAGCGGTTTCTTGCAGGACCAGCAATAGGTCGTCTGGCCTTCCTCATCGAAGACGTTACCGACGTAACAATACTTGATACCGGCGGCAATCGCGATCTGCCGCGCGCGTTTCAAAGTGGTCGCAGGTGTCCGCGGCTTATCGGTCATTCTGAAATCCGGATGGAACGCCGTGAAATGGAGCGGCACCGAATCCCCCAGATTCTTCACGATCCAGTCGCAGAGCCGTTCGGTCTCCTCGCTGTCGTCGTTCTCTCCAGGAATCATTAAATTGGTAATCTCGAACCAGATGTCGGTTTCATGCTTGAGCCACTTGAGAGTATCGAGCACCGGCTCCAGGTGGGAAAAGGTCACTTTGTGATAGAAACGCTCGCTAAAGGCTTTGAGGTCGACGTTGGCGGCATCGATGTAACGGTAAACATCCGGTCGCGCGTCGGGAGTGATGTATCCGGCGGTAACCATGACGCTCTTGATGCCTTCTTGCCGCGCCAGACGGGAGATGTCCATCACAAACTCGCCCCAGATAACCGGATCGTTATAGGTAAATGCGATGCTCGGCACCCGGCTGCGTTTCGCCAGGCGTACTACGTCTTCCGGGTTTGCGCCACGGCTCTGAGCTTCATCGAGTTTGGCTTTGCTGATGCTCCAGTTTTGGCAGAAGCGGCACCCCAGATTGCAGCCGGCCGTGCCGAAGCTCAGGATTTGGCTACCCGGAAAAAAGTGATTTAGCGGTTTTTTTTCGATCGGGTCGATGGCGAAGCCGGTGGATGTGCCATAGCCGAGCGAGTAGAGCTTGCCGCCGACGTTCTTACGGATATAGCAAAAGCCGGCCTGGCCTTCGCCCAAACGGCAGTAACGGGGACAGAGGGTGCAAAGGACCCGTCCGTTCTCTTCGGCATGCCACCAGAGAGCTTCGTGCATGGGATCACTATCACGCTTTGGATGCCGCGCCGCAAGATGTGCTATAGTCCTCCCCCATGAGCCGCGTTGCAGGGATCCTGGGCATGCGCCATATCGCCCTGAAAGTTAGGAGCGCGACTCGCTCCAAAGCGTTCTATTGCGAGTGTTTCGGAATGAACGTCGTCTGGGAACCCGATCCGGAGAACGTTTACCTTTCTTCCGGCTGTGACAACATTGCTATCCATGAAGTTAGCGCCGATTTCCCATCCACTGCCACCGAGCTGCAGCTCGACCATCTCGGCTTTATCATCGAAAGCAGCGAGCGGGTGAAAGAGCTGGAGCAAGAATTTCTTTCGCGAGGCGTAAAAATCATCCAGCAGTTCAAAGTTCACCGCGACGGTAGCGCCTCGTTCTACTGCGCGGATCCGGACGGCATCGTCATTCAGATTCTTTACGAACCAACGCTGAGCCGGCAGAAAATTCAGTAAACGGCTTACGGTCCGCCCGGGGGCACACCGCGATTTCGACTTCTTCAGAACACGCCGGAGCCTCAGCAAGAATTGCCTCTTCTTGAGATGAACCAATTTCCGCGACGTGGAGCATGCAGCGGCGCTAAGTGCTGTTACGCTGCCAACTGCAGACGCGTAGCGGGAGAAACGAGAGCAGGAGTTGATATTAATAAAGGTGCTGTGCGCCAGGGTGGCCTGTCGATTAGATGACGCGAATGCACCGGCAATTCAGCAGCGCGACGAAAGAACCTGTTGATGGGTCAGCAGTCGCTATATTCTCGCCAGTTGATTCTTTCAGCGGTATCGCTTACGGGGTAGCTGACAGCAGCGCAACTCGATCCCCCAACGAAAACGCTTAGAAGCAGGCCAATGAATTTCATCCGCATCTTCATCGCGCTTGACCTCCGCTCGAGTTTACAGGCTAGCGTTGGACCTGTGTCGAACCGAAAGGTATCGCCTTCAGGGCTCCCGGTCAACGCTACCAAGACGAGTCCCGCGTTTGGAAGTTGTCGCGGACTAGTGAAGCGAAAGTTTTCTGACGGAAGCGCCACGAGGCAAAATTATGAGACTAACCGCTCCGGATTATGTGATCCTAATCGTGCAGGATCTCGACAGGTCGCTGGCTTTTTACACTGAAGTCTTGGGACTCAAGCTCGGGCATCGCTCCGGCGAGTATGCACAGCTCGATACCGGCGGGACGCGGTTGGCGCTCTACACGCGGAGTGCCATGGCGAAAACGCTGGCCATGTCTTTGGAAGCACCAGAGGCGAACGCTCCGGGATTCGAGATTGGCTTTAAAGTCGATGACGTGGATGCCGCCGTGAGTGAGTTGGTTGCGCGTGGGGCCTGGCCGGCGGTTGCGCCGACGGACCGCTTCTGGGGACAACGAACAGCTTACGTTCGAGATCCTGACGGTCACTTGATCGAGCTGGCGCAGGAGCTGCGCCGCTAGTAGTCTAGTGTCCCAGAAGTTCATTTGAATACTCGGCCGTAGGGGACGGTCGCGATCGTCCCTACGGAGCTGCTCTACTCATCACAGAGCTTCGAGCGCGTTCTGGACCGCACTCTCTCAGACGGCTTTTTGCGGCAAACGAGGGTAGGTTTTCATACTGTGAATCGTCCCGGAGCGCACCATCATTTCTGCCGTCTGAATGCTGATCGCCAACGCATCCATGACCGGCACTCCCAACTCGTTACTGAATTCAGCGGGAGAATACTGTACCGGCACCATCGTTACTCCCATCGGCACGATCAATTCGGCATCTTCTTTCTCGATCAGCTCGCGAGCCAGTTCGATAAAACGCTCGCGCATAATACCGCGGCTCGCGGTGCTGTTGAGTAAGGGAATTTCTATCGCGCGGAAGCCCACTACGGAATCCAGTACTTTCCAGGCATGCATTTGCTTGCGCATAAACGGAATGCTGCTCTTCTCATAACCCACAACACCAAGACGGTTACTGAGTTGCACGGCGAGATGCATTACGGATTGGCCCGCCCCGACTACGGGTATACGCACAAGATTTCTCGCCAACTCAACCCCAGCATCAAGCGTGCCGAATGGCACTACGGCATCGAAGCCGGTAGCCTCTGCTTTTTGCGCCATCTCGGCGATCAGCGGCGCCGCCGAGAGCGCGTTGATCTGAGCGTTGGCACGCACGAAAAACGTCGCTTTGATGACGCTGAAGCCGATGTCAGTCCCGGGCGATGCGCATTTGAGCACGGCGGCGCGGCGTCGTTCCTGTTCCTCCAGCGGGTATTCGCCCATGACAACCATGATTTTCATCGTGCTCTCCTCACTGGGTCGGTGCGCTCCCGTTCAAAACGTTCAAGCCGTTCCAATTGCTCAAGCCCTTCGGCCAGTTCAAGATTCAATGCCTGCCCGGAGCTTGTCGAACGCGTTCAAAGGTCAATGTTCCCGTTCCTGGATCCTCCCCCGCTGCTGCGTCATTCTTCCATAGCCGATAATATTCCACCGGGCAACAAAGATTGGGACCAGCGGGGTTGACGCTTCTGCCGCGCATCAGTACTTTCAGTGCAAAGGAGTAGCCATGCACGATCTAATACTAAAGGGCGGAAGAGTCTACGACGGCTCCGGTCTACCGAGCTATAACGCGGATGTTGCGGTGAGTAACGGCAGGATTTTAGAAATAGGGCGGCTCAACGGCGTGGCGAAAAGGACGATCGACGTCACGGGGCTGGCTGTTGCGCCGGGCTTCATTGACCCGCACACGCACCTCGATGCGCAGCTTCTCTGGGATCCGCTCGGTACGTCGTCGTGCTATCACGGCGTCACGACCGTCGTGCTAGGTAACTGCGGCTTGAGCCTGGCGCCGGCGAAGCCCGAGGACCGGGATGCCGTGATCAAGAGCTTCGTTCGCGTCGAAGCGATCAGCCGTCGCGTTTTGGAAGAGGGCGTGCAGTGGAAGTGGACATCCACCCCGGAATATTTGGGCGCGCTAAACTCAAGGCTGGGAATCAACGCCGCGGCGCTAGTCGGCCATATCGCTGTGCGTCACTACGTTATGGGAGAAGATGCGGTCGAGCGGGAAGCCACTGCGGAAGAAGTTGACAAGATGCGCGCGTTGGTTAGGCAGGCGATGGCAGCGGGGGCGGTGGGTTTCTCGACCAATCAGAACCCACGCCATATCCGCGAGGACAAAAAACCGGTGGCGAGCCGGCTGGCATCCGATGAAGAATTGGGCCGCTTGCTTGATGTACTCGGTGAAATGAATGTGGGTGTGGTTCAGTTAAGCGGCGGCGGCACGGATGCGCGCGGCCGCATTGCTTATGCCGCCGCGATGGCACGGCGCACGGGACGGCCAGTGCTGTGGCAAAGCATTAGCCATAGTTGGAGCCGGCCCGATCATTGGAGAGGCATGCTCGATGCGACCGCAAATGTATTCGAGAAAGAAGGGCTGCCGATCTATGCGATGACCCAGGCCAAACCCTTCGAAATGCGTTATACGCTGCTGGACGCGCAATGCTTTGACGAGTTTCCCACCTGGAAAACCGCGATGTTTAGCCCGGTTGAACTACGCAAGCAAATGTTTTCCGATCCGGAGTGCCGGAGAACACTTCGCGCCGAGGCGATCGAAAATAAATCACCCTCGGTGTTTCCGCGGCGTTGGGACGTCATTTTTGTGGATAGGGTCAAGTTAGCGAAGAACAAATCTTTGGAGCGAAAGACCATCGATGAAGTAGCGCGCAGCCAAGGTAAAGACGGTCTCGATCTCTTTCTTGATCTCTCGCTGGAGGAAGATCTCGAGACTCGGTTCGTGCATATTACGACGCAGGGCGATCCCCACGCCGTCTGTGAGATCCTCAAACACCCTGCGGTAGTGATCGGACAGTCCGATGCCGGGGCGCACATGGGTTACGACGCCCGCTTCGGTTATTGCACGGCCTTTCTCGGCCGCTGGGTGCGCGACTGCGGGATCATGTCTCTCGAGGAGGCAGTATCGAAGCTCACGTTTCGGGTTGCTTCGATTTTCGGGCTTAACGATCGCGGCTTGGCGCGACCCGGTATGGCTGCTGATCTCGTGGTGTTCGACCCCGCAACGATCAACACTCTGGAGCCCGAATATGTTCAGGACCTGCCGGGGAACGAAACCAGGATGATCCAGAAAGCGACTGGCGTTCACCACACGATAGTGAATGGTGAGGTCGTAATCGAAAACGGCAGGGCGACCGGAGGGTACCCGGGCAAAGTCTTGAAACCGACGGAGTGGCGGCCTGAGCGCCCGAAATAAGTTCAAAGTTCAAGCTTCGCGATACTCGGCGGGTAACGAAGACTGGCCGAGTCGTTTCGGTGCTTGAATCGTCTGCTTGGCCTGCCTGTTTGGAATTGCGCACGAGCGGTTAATCCCTAGACTGTCACTGGAGGTAAAATGGGAAACACAAAAGCGCGCGCCGCAGGCTTGTTAATCTCCTTCGCTCTTCTCTTCGGCTCGCCGCATACGCTTTCCGCGCAACAGCAGTTCTATCAAAACAAAACCATCACGGTGATCGTCGGCACCGTCCCTGGCGGGCTCTACGACCTGTGGGGCCGTTTATTTGCCAGAACCATGGGCAAATACATTCCAGGTAATCCCGCGATGGTGGTGCAGAACATGCCCGGCGGAGGTTCTATGGTGGCGGCCAATTACCTGTTCGGCCTCGCCAAACCCGATGGTCTCACGATCGGAATGTTCCAGACCCATATGTATTTGCAGCAACTGGTTAAGCGGCCCGAGGTTAAATTCGACGTGCGCAAGTTTAACTGGCTCGGCTCTCAGGAGAGAGGCACGATGATGCTCTACATTCGCGCCGATGCGCCTTTCAAATCCATTGACGATATCATCAAGGCCAACGAGCCGCCAAAGTGCGGCGGCACAGGCCTGTCGGACCAAACCACGCTGTTTACGCGCCTCCTGGAAGAAACCGTCGGTGCGCGTTTTACAAGGGTGCTCGGCTACAAAGGTGGCAGCGAAGTCGATCTCGCCATGGAAAGAGGCGAGATCGCCTGCCGCGCGACTCGCGTGACAGTGCACTTTAGCCGCGAGCCGTTTCTCACCTGGGATAAGAAGGGCTTCGACCGGCACCTGGTTCAAGCCGGAAAAAAGCGCGATGCGCGGTTGCCGGACACGCCCACGCTTTTTGAGCTGATGGACAAATATAA
>DATACQ010000180.1:0-3673 GCA_036258955.1 Binatia bacterium | reverse complement strand
GGTCATTTTCGGCCTTCTCGCGCCGATCGTATAAGTACCTGAACCTTGCTGATACATTCTCCGTTCGTGGTGAGCTAAGTCGAACCATGAACGGAGTTTCACACAATCTGACGAAGCATATGGGTCTTGTTCAACAGCCTGCTACTAGTCCAGCCAATCTCTGTCTTTAAGCTTTTTCGGCAGATACGTCTTGGTTAGACACTGAAAGTCCTTGTTGGCGAGCGCGTCAAGCTCGTATTTGAGGCCCGTGGAGAGCATCCCCTTGATTTCATTCTGCCACTCTTTCTTCTGAAACCATTTGTACTTCATAAGCTCTCTTGCCCGATTGACATCTTTGTCGTTGAGCTTGATGCCGACGTTGCGCGGCAAGCCGTAACGATCGGGATCGGCGCTCGAGAAACCGATGAATTTGGCTTTCGGAATGGCCATGCGCTGGCTTTCAAAAGCGAGATTGATGGACCCCTGTTTAATGACCGAATAGATGTAGTAGCCCCAGGGGTCGTTGTCCACCAGCACGTAAATCGGCAGCTTGTATTCCTCGTGGAGACGGCGCGCCAGTCGCCGGACCCCGCGCGGCGGTTGGCCGTTGCCCGTGAGCAGGATGCAGTTGTATCGGCGCCAGAACTTGTCCTCCGACAGCCGGTTCCACTGAGTGCCCTTTTCCACGAGCAGGACAAAATCGGCGGTGCACTTGCTGATCTGAATGTACTCCGGCTCGACGATGGACGGCACCGAATAGCCTCCCTTTCCGAGCCGGGTGCAATCGACGCGGTCGCCATCATCAACCAATACGAGCGGCCCCACGACAGTTCCGGAGTTCTCGGCGCGTACATGCAGCTCTTCGCGCAACGCCTCTAAAGTAACTTCGAGATCTTCTATCAAAGGATCCGATTCGTTCTGGCCGTCGAACGTGTTTTCATGCGAGTTCCTAATCGTGTGCTTGGTGCGGTAGTAGATCTCCCTCAAAGATGTGGTTAGATTGGCGCGTTGCAGCTCCGCCAATGCATCGGCCACCAGCACGGTCTGCATGAACTTTTTGGCCATACCGACATTGAAAAATGTGCGCGCCTGCTTTCTATGCCCCATTTCGATGATGCCGCGTTTCTGGTTGAAGTTGACGTTGGCAAGGCTGCGGATGGGAATGGCCAGAGCGGGATCCTGGCTGCGTTGGGCGGCGTTAACGACCACGTCGGCAATGCCGACGAGTTTTCTTTCCACGGCTCCATCATTTTTTGGCTTTTTTCGTGCCACGTTTTCCCCCATCTTTGTTGTTGCTGCGCTTTGCGCTGCTCGCGTTCTTCTCAAATCCCAAACTCATTTGCTCCACGCCCGGTGCCGGAACTTTCGCCGGGTTTTTCTCTGCCGTAGGTCCCGACCCGCCGGAGATCGGATGCGGAGGTCTTCCCTTGCTCCTTGGATGCCTGGCCGACGTCGATGTTTCGACTTCCAAAGGCAGCTCTCCAGCCGCCTCCCCATTGTTCCCCTCATTGCCGGGCAGCGCCGGCGCGTCGCCTTCAATTCCTTCGGGAGTGACGATGATCGAATCGACTAGGCCTTCGGGATTGCCGCGGTTTCGGCCAAGCAGCTCGTCGGTCTTCTGTCCGCCGGTCCGCTTCAGCGCGATCTTTTGCAGCTGGTCTTTCAGCTTTTCTTTGGGCAGTCTGCCCCCCTTCAAACGGTTACATGCTTCGACGACTTCCTCGATGTAAAGGTCGAAGATGTTGCGCCGCCGAAACTCGCTCTTGGCGTGTTCCCGCCGGCGCACAAAAACCCCAAGCCGGCGGCCGCATTCTTGCAACGCGAGCCGGATTTCCTTTCGAATCTCGTCGTAATCCGCGATGGCTTCCTTGGACTCACTGGTAAAAGGCACCCAAACCGAGGCCATATGAACAAAAATGACCATGGGACCGGCCGGCAGTGCACCCCTCGATTGGCTGATGCCGTAATTTCGCCAGGTGGTGTCGAGCACGGCCTTGAAAGTGGCGCAGGCGGATTGCTGATAAAGTAGCGGCACGCGATTCGCATAGCGAATGACCCGGGCCAGCTCATTGTCCTCCTCGTGCTGTTCGCCTTCGGCAAGAGGCGTCCTCGGCTGTTCTGGTTTGTCGCCGCTCTGGTCAGGCCCCTTCCCAAAGGCTAACCCTGCTTCGATAACGAAGGGATTGCCGCGGTAGACTGCAGGGGGCCGGGTTACAGCCGTGTAGAAATCACCTTTGATTTGTTTGTAAAGCCCATGAAGGATCGCCTTCTCGCCAATGGGCGAGATGCAGTTGCTCGGTGGAGCCATGATCTTGGTAGACTGGATTGCCTTGTAGAGCGCCTCGGCGGCAGCGCCATGAATGTCGCGGGGCCGCGAGCCTGCAGCTAGCTTGGCTGTTTTCGCAATCTCCTGAGCAAGAGCGGCCGACACGCGACTGAACTCAGTCGCCAAAAATCCAACCAGCGAGTGGCTCTTGGTATCGTGGAGCATCTTGAGCAACATGCCGAACTCGATGCCGTAGGGGTGCGGCTTGATTTCTCGCGGTTGCGGCGGCAGCTCCTGAATGGTGCGGGGATACTCTTTGATTTCACCGTCCGGCGTGTGGTAGACGAGCTTCACGTGCGGGTTCGCGATCCCTACCTGCTCGAGATACTCGTCCACCGATGCTCGCCCTTTCTGATAACGCCCTTCGATTTCGAGCGTTACCTGTGTGCCTCGGTGGCTTTCCCAATCGATCTGCTTCTTCTCCAGAATTCGCGGCTCGTTTTTCTTGGTATCGATCTGAACTTCGAAATAATGTGCGGGCGTGCGCGCGCTGGTGCGCGATATGATTTGTACGGGTTTACCGGTAGTCAACTGGGCGTACATTCCTGCCGCCGATATGCCGATGCCCTGCTGGCCGCGGCTCATGCGCAGCCGGTGGAACTTGGAGCCGTATAAAAGCTTAGCGAATATGGGAGGGATCTGCTGGCGTACGATGCCCGGGCCGTAGTCGATCACCGTGACCCTGAAGCGGTTCGCCTGGCTCGGCGGCGGCAGAGCGCCGCCGTTGCCGGCCACTTCCAGCTTGACCGTGACTTCGGGGAGAATCCCGGCCTCCTCGGATGCGTCGAGCGCATTGTCGACCGCTTCTTTGACGCAAGTCAAAAGCGCCTTGCGCGGGTTATCGAAACCCAGCAAGTGGCGGTTCTTTGTGAAGAACTCGGACACCGAAATCTCGCGCTGCCGCGCGCCCATTTCAATTGCGGATACAGTCAATTTGGGCTCTGTGTTCTGGGACGAGTCCGCCACATCGGACTTGGGCATCGGTTTGGCCATCCTTTTACAACTCCATGAAACCAGTTTTCTTTATCTTCGGATTACCGCTCGCGGCTTGCGAGTCTGTGCGCCAACTTTGCAGAAGCGCTAAGACCGATCGCGCTAGAGGTGAGCCTAATCGTCCGATAGAGAGACAATGATGAACGCGTTATCAGTAGACCCTACTCTTACGTTTGGAAGGTTGATAAACGCGATCATTATAGCAGAGACGAGGGCGTTTTGTATCCTTACGGGTGAAATAAATGAAAATTGGGTGAGGCTCCGAGCGGTATAAACGGCTGCAGTGTAGGGGCCCGTCGCGACCGTCACCTACGGTGATGGATGTCCAATTAGAAGCTTGCTCGCCGGTTGGCGGAAGCGGCGGGAACAATCGCC
>DATACQ010000179.1:0-1524 GCA_036258955.1 Binatia bacterium | reverse complement strand
GAAAGCTCCAATCCGGATGTCGCGAACCTCTATCAAATGTGGGTCGCACCAGAGCATAGAGGCCTCGGTGCGGGGCGAAGGCTGCTTGAAGCGGTTATCGCCTGGGCAAGTGCCGCGAAGGTGTGCTATCTCGCCTTGGCTGTTACCTGCGGTGATAGTCCGGCGATGCGCCTTTATACACGTGCGGGCTTCAAGCCGGCAGGAGAGCCCGAACCGCTCCGGCCGGGATCTGAGCTACTCGCGCAGCCGATGCGACTCGCGACTAAAACGCCTGGTTGAAACTCGCAACGAAAGCATTCGACAGTAAGGTAAACACCCGAGCCAAAGCCTCACTGCACATTTTTGCGCCTTTGGTGTCCTAGTGGAAAAGTGCGGTATCGGGCGGCCGATGCTCGAATCCGCTCTATTCAACCTACTGGCACGCATTGCTGATAATTTGCAGAACGGGTGACCGGCAATTTTGCATTAGAAAACTCGATTTACTCGGAATTGGGAGTTGTGTTAGGGGTGCCTGAGAGGTTAGCTCCATTTGAGGAGAAGGGATTATGACGCGACCGGAGCATCAGAATGGAATCGTAAATTGCCTGGGTGCACCATGGCCCGAAGATTTAAGCCCGGCGTTTATCGATCAACTGCGGCAGCAAGGGGTTGCGGTGGTTGGCTGTACGGGGAATCTTACCTGGGACGACACATTGGAGAGCATTGAGAACTTCGAACGCGTAAAGGCAATCGTCCGCGCCGATCCGGATGCCTATGTTCTGCGCGGCGCCGCGGATGTCGATCGGACGGAGCATCGCGGCAAGCTCGGCGTGCTCCTCGGTCTGCAAAATCCCAAGGCGCTCAGCGACAGCTTGCGTTTGCTCGACGCATTCTTCGATCTTGGCCTGCGCTGTCTATCGCTGGCGTTCAGCGAGAACAGCTATTACGGCTGTGGCCATGCCAGCACACGCGACACGGGCCTTACGACGCTCGGCCGCGAGGCGGTCAGGCGAATGAATCGGCTTGGCATTCTTATCGATCTCTCCCATTCAGGCGACCGTACCGCCCTCGAAGCGCTCGAGTTGTCAGAGCAGCCGGTGATTTTTACTCATTCGACCAGCCGCACTTTGTTCGACCGGCCGCGGAGCGCGCCCGATGATCTGATCGTAGCCGCGGCGAAGAAGGGCGGCGTGATCTGCCAGGATGTACGCGCCAACACCACCGTCGATGAATACGTCGATTGGATCGACTACTGTATCAAGCTCGTTGGCGACGATCACGTTGGCGTGTCGGCGCAGGATGATTTTCACCGATCATACAAGGACACCCTGCGGATCGCCCCCTACGTGCCGAGCTATGCGGCAGAGCTAAAAAAGCGGGATTGGAGCGAAGATCGTGTTTGCCGGCGCGCCGGCATCGGCGCCAGCTTGCTCGCGCCGCAAAATCTGCCCACCGAGTTGAAGCGCCGCGGGTATTCGGAAACGGCGATCAACAACATCCTCGGCGCGAACGTTATCCGCGTGCTGCGCCAGGTTCTGCCCCAAT
>DATACQ010000178.1:0-3444 GCA_036258955.1 Binatia bacterium | reverse complement strand
GAAGATTTGGGAGGCGGTGATGTGCTCAGTTTGCTCGAGGAACGTAAAGCGCTATCCGGCTTGCACCACATCTTGGAAACCCCCGCACTGGTGAAGAAAGCGATTGAAGCCGAGCACAAGGGCTTCGATGCTGTCATCCAGAGCAATACCTTCGACCCCGGTGTTGAAGCGAGCCGGCTCGCGGTTCGTATACCGGTAATCGGCGTGCTCCGCGCGTCGCTTCATTTTGCTTCCACGCTTTGTGAGCGGATAGGACTGATTGTGCCTCTGGAGACCCACATGCCTTATACGATGCGATTGGTACAAACGTATGGCATGACGCCCTTTGTGAGTGGCATTCGTACCGTGGCTCTCTATGACACAGGCGATCTCTCGGGCTATCACGACGTCGTGATGGAGCGCACCCTCACCGTAGGCAAAGAACTGATAGAACAAGGAGCCCAAGCGTTGATCCCTTTAGGGGGGAAGATCTATCCTTACGTCGTTACCCCCGAAGAGTTGGAACCGAAGCTCGGGGTCCCCGTGATTAATACTAAAGCGGTGGGCGTAAGCTACGCTGAACTGATGGTACGATCGAAAATAAGCCACAGTATCAAAGCGTATCCCTGTCCCATCGGATTGAGCCCAGAGGCGGTGTCTAGACGTTCAAAGACAGCTTAGCCGGGCTATTTATTCATGCTAGGAGAAACTCGAGAGGGGACACCGCTGCCTACAGCTCTGAAGAGGGTTCAAGGTTTTCAAGCTGTTGCAGTTCTCTTCCTTGTGTGCCAACGGGACAGCGGCGGATACAGCTAGAGCTGGCCGGCTGGAAATCTGATGAACCAGAGTGAGGTCTGAAATGATTATTGATGCGGATGGACACTGGTTCGAAACCGAAGAAGTCTTCTCTAAACACATGGAGCCGCATCTGCGTAACTACCGTCCGCGGCTGCTGAGCGATGAACAGGGATATAACTTCTGGGTAGTAGACGGCCAGACCGCTTATCGCAGACCTTCGATCAAAGGTGCGGGAGCACCCGGGACGGCGGCTCCTCCAGGCGAGGCGATTCAATCTGCGCGACGGGCAACGCCAGGGAGCCAGACACTCACGAATCTCAAAGAACGCCTGGAGGATCTGGACGAAGAAAACATCGACGTGCAGTTCCTCTATCCGAGCTTTCTACTGCACGTAAACGCCTGGGCTGACGGTATTCTCGCCAACGGAGCCTGTCATGCTTACAACACCTGGCTCGCGGAAGTTTGCCGCCACGCGCCCGATCGGCTTAAACCCGTCGGTGTAGTTTCGTTACAGGATCCCGCCGGCGCGGCCAAGGAGCTCGCGCGGATCAAAGAACTCGGCATGACTGCGGTGATGATCAACGGCACCGCCGGGTCCAAACGTCTTGATCATCCTGAGCACGAGGTCTTTTTTGCTGCGGCGGATGATTTGCGGGTGCCCATAGCGGTGCATTTTAGCCTTCACTTTCCTGTGGTCGACACTCTCTTCGAACATCATTTCCCCAATCGGGTGCTCGCCGGCATTCTGCCGATCATGGCGGGCCTCACGAGCGTTTTGTGCTCGGGTATTCTGGACCGTTTCAGGAATCTCAAGTTCGCTTTTCTCGAAGGCGGCATAAGTTGGGTCCCCGCCCACGTAGAAAGAATGGACGACCATTTTGAAAATCCCCGCTATGGAGCGCGAGATCTGATCAGTCACCCGCCAAGCGATTATCTGAAGTCGGGGCGGATATTTTTTGGCTGCGAGGGCAATGAGTCGTTTCTTGGCCGCGTGATCCAGAGTGTAGGCGAAGATATTTTCATGTACTCGTCGGATTATCCGCACGCCGACCGCACGGAAGGTACTGCAAAGCTTCTTTCGGAGCGCACGGATATACCCGTCGCAGTTCGCAAGAAGCTCCTTGAAGACAACGCGCGCCGCTTTTACGATCTGTAATCAAGCGCGCGTCCTTGCCGCTCCCGCGGCACAAGTCCATTTTCATTCACCTGCTTACAGGCGCTTTACGGCGGCAAACTCCAGCGGCCGCACGTCTCCGCTTCTCACTTTAACGTGCTGGCGTTCGCGGGTGTGGCACTGCCCGGCAAAGCGCCGCACATGAAAACGAAGCCGACTACAAACAAACAGCCCAGAAAACCACGGCGAAAAGGAAGTGAAGGGCAAACATGCGCCAAGTCTGCCAAAAAACGGAGGAAGGAAGAAGCGAACCGGTCCGGACCAAGTAGAAGTCTCTGGAGAACTTCTCGTAATAAGAACATTCAAACGTCGCCCTAGGTGGGTTGGTCTACACACTTTATTCCGTCAAACACAAGAAAACCGCAACGGAAAGGTTTGCTTGCTTTCCCTACACCGCCGAACTAAAATTCGCTCAGATCAGGCATCGGTACCGAGCGTTGTTTGCGTGCTCTCAAAGGAGGTGTGGAGATGGACCTGCCGAAGTGCCAGAAGTGCAATAATGGGTTGCTCATCCCATTATCGGATTATGGGCAGGATGGGGCGGCGGTAATTTTCAAAGCTTGGGCTTGCACCAATCCTGACTGCGGATTCTCCCTTCGAGTGGACAAAGGAGAGGTGACCTACGGCAAGCGAATCGAACCAAAGCACTAATTTCGCCGGCGGCTGACACCCCCTTACTGATCTAGACGCTTTTCAGGCCGGCATGCTTCGGTTGAAGCTCTGAATCGCCCGGCCAAACAATTCACACCCGTGTTTTAAGGCTTCAAGACACTTGCGCTGGCTTTCGCCCTCCCTGGCGTAGCGCCTGAGAATTTCCGGCGCAATCCATTCGTGTCCTTCCTCATCGGCTAGTAAAGTATCGCGGTAAATCGCCACGGTTTTAGGATCTACGGATGCAATGCGTTCGATGAAAGACTTCGACGTGCGCGGAAAGAACTCTTCGTGGCCGAACTGAACGCTCGCGATAAGCTCGCAAAGGGATTCCACGGACGCGTGAAAATCCCACAGGTCTTTGAGTTCCTGGAGCGGCTGATTCCACAACTCGTCCGGGTCGCCATCGAGTTCCCGTATGCGGTTACGCAGTATGGAGGCATGCTTCAACTCGTTGGCGACGTACTCGGACATCGGCCGCTGTAGATCTAGATCCGGAATTTTGCTGACCCACGGCGCGGTCACCTCCGCCGCTTTGCGCTCCATCACAACACCGAATTGCAGCCGCCGTAGCACTACGGCGGGGGTCAATGGCTTTTCTGCGCCGTAGCTCTTTCTTTCAGCGCTCATCTTCTGCCAAAAAGCTTCGCGCGTCTGCTCCAACTCGCGCAGAAACTCCTCCGGCTTAAGTGCGTTCATGCTGCCTCCACTTCACGTGCTAGGATTTGACTCCCGGTTTCTTTTGCGTTTTAACATTACAAAGAATCTTCAGCCAAATAAAGCGTGAAGCCTTACCGGACGAGCCGGATTCTTCGCGTCATTGCGTCTATACTATTAATGGA
>DATACQ010000177.1:0-1844 GCA_036258955.1 Binatia bacterium | reverse complement strand
CAGCCGATATGCACCATCGGCTCCTGGCCGTTGCGGTACTTGAGAGCATTGCTGATGAGGTTCTGAAACAATTGTCCGAGTTGGACCTGATCTCCGTTCACTGTCGGCAGGGGGTCGTGCGTCACTTTGGCGCCGCTCTCGTGGATCGCCAATTCGAGTCCCGTCAGAACTTGGCCCAGGACTAGCTCGCAGTCCGTAGGCTCCGGTCTCCTCCCTTGGCTGCCCACCCGCGAATAGGTCAAGAGATCGTTAATCAGCACGCGCATCCTTTGCGCGCCATCCACGGCGAAACCAATGAATTCGTCGGCGCTAGCGTCGAGCTTGCCGCGATAGCGCTTAGACAGAAGATTGGTGTAACCGGTGATCATGCGCAGCGGCTCCTGCAAGTCATGGGACGCCACGTATGCGAACTGCTCCAATTCCGCATTGGAACGCTCTAATTGCATCGTTCGCTGCGCCAGTGCCTCCGCAGCGCGCTTGCGCATGGTTACATCCCGGAAGGATATAACGGCGCCTGTCAGCTGTTCGTCCTCGAATATGGGAGTGCTCAGATAATCGACGGGAAAGCTTGTACCAGCGCCTGACCAGAAAAGCGCGTCTTCTCCCTGCCGCGGAACGCCGTCGTGGAGGGTCGCCAGAAAAGGTGAATCAGCCTGCGCAAAGGCCACACCGTCGGATGTAGTCAGGCGCAAAATCTCATGCATCGGCTTACCAACGCTCTCTCCGGCGTCTATCCCGAGCATCTTAGCCGCAGCAGCGTTCATGAACGTAAACTTACCTTCCAGATTCAGCCCGAAAATGCCCTCACCTGCCGAGTTTAGTATCTGTTTGGTCTGGGCGGATGCCATTTCATTAAACCGCCAGGCGATGACGCTGCCGACTGAAGACCACAGTACGAAAAACGCATGGATTCCGGCCCACGTCCAAGGCGCGTTTATGGCTGCGCGGTGATTGTAAACCTCGTTGGGCCACAGAACTCCCACGACGCCATGATGAAGGGCAACGAATAAAATCGCCAAGCCAAAGGGAGTCCAATCCTGGTAGAAAGAGAGGAAAACGAGCATCACAAAGAAATGAAAGTGGAACTCGATGTAGCCGCCCGAAAGATGCACCAGCACTGCTGAGGAGCTGATCAGCCCTAGCGCCACAAAGCTCGCTCGCATGCTCCGGCTCGGTCTGTTCCAGCCCGCGAGGAGCGCGAACACGGCTATGATCAGGCCTTCGCCCAAAGTATGAAGCACAGTCCGTCCACGAAGGGCCGCAAAGCTAAGTTCCCAGCGATAGCCAAGCAGCGGACCGGCGAAGGCAATTAGGCCGACGTGAAACCAGGTCAAAGCTACGAGAAAGCGGTGCCTTCTCCGCCACACGTCCTCGGCCAGCCCCTTACCGGCCGGAAGCGTTAGCCACAGGCGCCGCAATACGGCACGAACAGAAGTCGCAGGATTAAATACTCGCTCTTGTTTCATAGATCTCGCTCTTTTCATTCAGCGGCCGACGCTTACGCGTGCGCCTAACCCGCCTCACGCGCAGTTCACATCAGGCCGGGCCGAGACTTCTTGCGAACTAAAGTCGCCAGTACTTACTATCGGCCCCGGCGCCCGTGACTTTGCGAGACAATCTATGACAATCCTCTCTCCTGCCGATTTGCGCAATTGATTGCTTGCCCGAGCCTGCGTTTCTGCTATCGCTCCGCCACTTGGTTCGGCAGCGGATCAAAATGTCACCGAAGCATTCTTGCCGGCTGGCCCCTATCCCAGGAGCGAAAGTTCGTCAAGGCGGTTAGCGGCGGCAAATAGGCGCCGGCGCAGTTTTCGGCTGGCCAGCCGCTAAACTGCGCAAGAAGA
>DATACQ010000176.1:0-4424 GCA_036258955.1 Binatia bacterium | reverse complement strand
TGGGTACGGTAATGGCGCCGGTAGCGGACTCCGGCTGTTGGCCGGCATGAATTGCCCGGGTGGCGAATGCTAGCTGCTCGCTTTCGACTTTCTTGCGCTTCACGAGTGGCGCCCGCCCAGGTGTTCGACCACATCGGAACGAGTGACGATGCCGCGGTAGGTTCCCTGTTCGAGCACCAGAACCGCCGGCGATGACTTCAACAAGTTCATGACCTGCTGAACGTCTTCATCTGGGCCGACGGTGGGTAACGGCGGTTCCAGAAGCGCTCCGACGGTAAGCTCCATCACGTCGGGTGTTTCCATCGCCTTTTGAAATAGCGTGCTTTCACTTAACGAGCCGGCGAGGTTGCCGTCCTCGAATACCGGCAACTGCGAGACGCCGTGCTGGTTCATCTTGGCAATGGCCGCGCGCACCGTTTCGGTCATATGGACGGAGATAAGATCGGGAAGTTTTCGCCGCTTATTCGCAAGAATCTGGCCGATGCGTGCGCTCTTTCCAAGAAACTGATTTTGCCTCATCCATTCGTCGGAATAGATTTTGGAAAGATAAATTTCGCCGGCGTCGGGCAGCACCACCACTACTAAAGAATCTTTGCGCAAGCCGTGATCGCGCGCATAACGCAATGCTCCTTCGACCGCCGAACCGGAAGTCCCACCGCAGAAGAGACCCTCTTCGCGCGTAAGCCGCCGGGCCATGATGAACGAATCCCGGTCGGAAACCGTCACGACATCATCGACGAATTCCAGCCGGAGATTCTGGGGCACGAAATCCTCACCGATCCCTTCGACCATGTAGGGATGCGAGTCGCTCCAGGACCACGGCTGTTTGTGGAATTCCTTCGCCAGGATCGATCCTTCGGGATCGACCCCGACCACCCTGCAGTCGGGACTTTTCTCTTTGAGATATTTTGCGGTGCCGGAAATCGTACCGCCGGTCCCCATCCCTGCGACAAAATGCGTTACCTTGCCGTCGGTCTGCTCCCAGATTTCGGGCCCGGTGGAGGCGTAGTGTGCGTCCATGTTCACTGGATTGTTGTATTGCATGGGCATAAAGGCGCCGGGGATTTCTTCGGCTAAACGCCGCGCGACGGAATAATAAGATTGCGGCGATTCAGGCGGCACGGCTGTGGGTGTTACTACGACCTCGGCGCCGAAAGCGCGCAGCCGGCGGATCTTTTCGATGCTCATCTTGTCTGGAATCGTGAAAATGCATCGGTAGCCTTTCACAGCGGCGACAATCGCAAGCGCCACGCCCATGTTGCCTGACGTCGGCTCGATGATCGTTCCACCGGCCTTGAGTAATCCCTTGCGCTCTGCATCCTCAATCACGGCGCGGGCGATCCTGTCCTTGACGCTGTGACCAGGATTGCATCCTTCGACTTTGACGCAAATTGTGGCTTCCATTCCAGCGGTAATGTGATTGAGCTGGATTAGCGGAGTCCCGCCAACCGCTTCGAGCACGTTGGGCAAGATTTTTTTCATGGGCTTACCTCATACCCGAGTACGTCGGAAGTGACAAGTTTTCTCCCTTTCCAAGGGAATTGTCACGTATTTCGTTCTAAGTTGGGCGACCGCGAAAAAAATGTGGTCTCACCACGAACCACACGAGGGGGTTGGCTGGGTTGTGTTCTGCCGGCTCGCGGATGTGTATCGGACAGACGGTCCATAGGTTCGGTTATTCGGCGTTGCGAATGGCCTCGATTGACGAGGGATTTTCCAGCGCGGAAAGATCGCCGGCCTCTTGTCCGAGGTAAGCGGCGCGGATAAGCCGGCGCATGACTTTAGCGTTTCTTGTCTTTGGTAGTTCGCCGACAAACTTCACAGCGTGCGGCGTGAGAGGTTTGCCCAAAGCCCGCGCCACTTTGTCCTTGAGCTCTTCGGCGAGGGACGGCGAGCCTTCCGCTCCCGGGTTCAAAACGCAATAGCAAATCAAAACTTCGCCCCGAATCGGATCGGGAACCCCGATGGCCGCCGCCTCTGCTACCATCGGGTGATCCACCAGCACCGACTCGACTTCCGCGGGACCGATCCTCTTACCGGCAACTTTGATCGTATCATCCGAGCGGCCCAGTATGTACCACAATCCGTCCTCGTCCACTGCGGCCCAGTCGCCATGCAGCCACACGTTTGGAAACCGGGACCAGTAGGTGTCCAGATAACGCTGCGGATCCTTCCAGAAGCCCCGCGTCATGCCGATCCACGGCTGGCGAATCACCAGCTCGCCGACCTGATTGCGGACCGAATGCCCTTCATCGTTGACTACGTCCGCGGCCATTCCGGGAAGCGGACCGGCAAACGAGCAGGGTTTTATAGGCGTAAGCACGTTCCCCATGACAATGCCGCCCGCAATCTCGGTGCCGCGGAATAGTTGATAATCGGAAGTCGTTTTTTGCCGACGGTTTCGAACAACCAGCGCCACGGCTCAGGATTCCATGGCTCACCCGTGGAACCGAGAATACGGAGCCTTGAAAGATCATGCCGCCTGACCGGAGAGTCGCCGTGGGCGGCGAGCGAGCGCACCAGAGTAGGCGACACGCCGAGGATGGTTACAGCATGGTTTTCCACCAGCGACCAAATTCGGCCGGGCCCCGGATGATCTAGCGCGCCGTCGTAAAAAACCATTGTTGCGCTGAGGAGAGTCGAGCCAAAGACTTCCCATGGACCCATCATCCACCCCATATCGGTCACCCAGAACAGCGTATCGGATTCTCTTAGGTCGAGCCCGTGTGCCATATCCTGAGCCGCTTTGATGGGAAAGCTACAGTGCGTGTGTAAGGCGCCTTTCGGCCGGCCGGTAGTGCCGGACGTGTAAAGGATTAACAGAGGATGCTCGGCATCCACGCTTTCAGTACGGGCATCCGGCGGCGCGTTCGCGGTGATTTCCTGCCATAGGTAATCCCGGCCGGAAAGCATCGAATGCTTCGCCTTTAGATAGCGGAAGACTACTACGTGTTGGGCCGAAGTTACCTTTTCCAGGGCCGCATCCACGACAGCTTTCATGTGCACAGCTTTCCCCCGGCGGTAATAGCCATCGCAGGTGAGAAGCGCCTTGGCCGCCGCATCCGATAGCCGGGTGGTGAGAGCATCAACTCCATAGCCGGAAAAAAGCGGCAGGATAATAGCGCCCAGCTTGGCGATGGCGAACAAACCGATGGCGATCTCGGGTATCATGGGCATGTAGAGTCCCACCACGTCGCCCTCTCTGATGCCGAGATCGCGCAAGCCAGTTGCGAGGCGGTTCACTTCCCTGTGAAGATCGCCGTAGGTGAGGACTCGCGTGCTACCGTCCTCGCCTTCCCAACGCAAAGCGGCGCGATTCTGGACGGGTGTGCCGATCCACTTGTCGAGACAATTGTGAACAATGTTCATCTTACCGCCGACACACCAACGTGCCCATTGGATCCCGGCGGAGGTGTCTAGGATTTTTGAGTAGGGCTGGTAAAACTCGACACCGAGGTCACGCAGGACGGCAGTCCAAAACCACTCGAGATCCGTGGTCGAGCGCCGTATCAGCTCGTCCAAGGTCGTGATATTGTGCTGCGCCATGAAATCTTTGAGCCTGCTCGGGTTTGTGTACTCCGGAGTTGGATGCCAGGCGATTTCGCCACCGAACTCGAATTTATCCATCCGTCGGCCTCGGCGCTCCGGGTGTTTCGGGTTTCGGGTCTGGGGTTTCGGGTTGCAACTCGAAACGCAAAACTCAGAACGCGAAACTGCGTAAGCGCATATGAATCTTTTTCAGCACCCTGCTCTAGAACCCCAGCCTTTTTGCCAATTCCTCCACCTCGCTGTAAGGATCGATGCGCCCCTCGGCGATACGCTTGGCCCGCACATCAAGGGTATGATCGTCGATCCGGTTTTTTAGCTGCCTCTTGAAGCGGCGGTGCAACAAAGCCAGCAACTCCTCACGGCATAGCTGCAGCCGTTTCTTGTGATACCGGCCGTTGCCGAGACTCTGGATCCGATGCTTTTCGATGGCGTCTACCAGCTGCGCGATGCCCAGGTCCTTAATGGCTGAGGTGGGCACAATATCGATCTCGCAGAAAAGCGCCCGGAGATCTTGCAGAGTCACGTCGGCGCCCGGTAAGTCAGCTTTCGTTACCACGAAGATATCTGCGATCTCGGTCAAGCCTGCCTTCATTGCTTGGATCTCGTCACCCATCTCCGGAATGACTACTACGATGACTGTGTGAACCAGGCGGGTGATCTCGAGCTCGTCCTGACCGACGCCAATGGTCTCGACGAAAATCACATCCTTTCCCGCTGCGTCGAGCAGGTGAATGGCATCGCGCACGGCTGCGGAAACGCCGCCTTCGGCTCCGCGAGTGGCGAAACTCCTGATAAACACGTGCCGGTCGGCGAAATGTGCCCGCATGCGGATCCGGTCGCCTAAAAGCGCGCCATCGGAGAACACGCTGCTCGGG
>DATACQ010000175.1:0-1934 GCA_036258955.1 Binatia bacterium | reverse complement strand
TCACCGGTCCGATCTTCGGAAGGAATGCGTGTTCATACCACCCGCGCCCTTTCTTCTTGATCAAGACAACGCGCGACAGAAAGCCCGCGAGAGAAGGAACGCCGAGATAGAAAACACGCTTTCCGCGATCGTGCGAAAACTCACCTGCACGATCTGACCGTCCAAGCCAAAAAGCGGCGGTAAGACCGTAAGGAAAAACCACGCGTAGACAGCGAAAACAGCAGCTGGAAGATGCTATTAAAAGCGACAAGCGCGGCAACATACTGGTTGTCTCCTTCGGCTAGCTGATTCCAGACGATGACCATAGCGATGCAGCGGGCGAGGCCAATCAAAATCAAGCCGGTCATGTATTCGGGGTAATCGTGCAGAAACAGCACCGCCAGACCGAACATCAGCACTGGGCCAATCAGCCAGTTCTGAACCAGCGACAGCAAAAGAATCTTCCAGTCTTTGAATATCAGCGGCAGTTCTTCATATTATACGCGCGCCAAGGGCGGGTACATCATCAGGATCAGTCCGATGGCTATTGAGATATTTGTTGAACCGACGGACAGGCCATTTAGAAAATCCGGTGCACCCTTGAAGAGAGAGCCAACACCGACGCCCGCCGCCGTCGCGAGGAAAATCCAGAGAGTCAAATAACGATCAAGAAACGACAGGCGGCGGGGTGAACGGACGGTCATTTTATCAAATCCTCAACTCGGTGTCTGAGCATTGAAAACACTTGATCGAAGGCGGCATCAATTTCCGCGTCCGTGCCCGTGGCTTTTGCTGGGTCAGGAGTGCTCCAATGGAGCTTCTTGGGCTTCCCAGGAAAGACAGGACAGCTTTCGCCAGCGGCTTGATCACAGACCGTAATCACCAGATCGAAGCGTTCGTTTGCAAGAACGTCCCATGACTTGCTCTGTGGCGCGCCCGGATCGATGCCGTGACGCTTCAAGGTTTCAACCGTCTTCGGATGAACATACCCCGACGGGGAGCTCCCCGCACTCCATGCCTTGTACCGGCCTTCGCCCAAATGATTAATCAGCGCTTCTGCCATCACCGAGCGGCAGGAGTTACCCGTGCATAAAACCAGAACTTCTTTCGGAATATCTGCCATCAGTTGCAGCACCCGGTTGTTTTCTCGGACGGTTCGCAGCAATTCGCTTTACCGGCAGATGTCTCCGCGCAACAGGCGCTTTCGTTTTTTGCTGTCTTGCTGGAAAAGATCTGCACGTCCTCCATCGTCCGATATGCTTCCCATGCAACTCCAGCGGGGTCTTGCACCCATGATTTGTCCGAGTGCGCGTAGCAACAGAGCGTTGTACCTTCCTCGAAGACGCCGAGATCCGCAGCTTTAACCCGCGCTCGTATCTCGTCCAGTTCTTCGTTTTCATCCACCTGAATACCGAGATGATCAACTCCGGTTTTGAAGGCCCGCGTAGATATCGCGAAATTGACGCGGGGGTCGTCGAGCATCCACTTGGCGTAATCCGGTTTGGTTTTCACGGGCTGAGCGCCAAACATGGCGCTATAAAAACGGATGGATTCCTCGAGCTCTTCAACTCCGACGTGGATATGAATGCGTTTCATGTTTTTTTCTCCTTTGGCTGACAACAATTAAATAATTCGATTACAGAACTTCCTCTTTTTTTATCGGTGCGAATGTTGGCGAACTCCACCCGGCAACAATCCTCGACCATGAAGCGGATTAAGCTCGTAATGAGTTCGAAGTTGGCGCTGTAAATGATTGAGCGTCCCTCGCGCCGGGACAAAACCAGGCCGGCATTACTCATGTGTGATAAGTGAAATGATAAAGTGTTGTGGGGAATGCCCAGTGCTTCGCTCAGGGTTCCAGCAGGCGCGCCATCCGCTCCATGTTTAACCAGAAGACGAAATACCTTCAGACGGGTTTCCTGCGACAGCGCATCGAACGCGACGATGGCTTGCTG
>DATACQ010000174.1:0-2434 GCA_036258955.1 Binatia bacterium | reverse complement strand
AATGCTTGGGGTCACCACGCTGCGTGCACCTGTCCCATCGGTCCGCCCGAGACCGGAGGTGTATTGAGCAGTGACTTCCGCGTTCATGGCACCATAGGGTTGCGCGTAGTCGATGCGTCGGTATTTCCACGTATCCCCGGTTTTTTCATCGCGAGCGCCGTTTATATGGTCGGCGAAAAGGCCGCGGACGTGATCCTGGAGGATGCCCAGTCGAACGCGAACGCCAGCTCAAAAACGCAAAGAGTTGGAAATGTTCGAGCCGCTTGACCCCCACAATCGAGCGCGCGAGACTTCCAGCTTCTCCAAAGAGCAAGGATGATAAAGTGTAATGTCTGGTGGGCGACGATATCCTGTGAACTGTATAGCGTGGGAAAAAGGGACGGGCGTTTGACGGAACAAGAAGGTCACCGGCAGTTTGTTCCATCAAAACGCCCGCAGCTCGCATTTAGGTGGTCATATCTCCCGCCTGCCGCGTGACGCGGCAACGATCGCGACGATGACTACTGCCAAAATACCCAGACCTACCAAGAGGGCGACGGTCGGATCCATCCCCAGGAAACCGCCACTCGGTCCGGACGGTCCTTGTGGGCCGGGCGCGCCTTGCGGTCCGGGTTCGCCGCGCGGGCCCGTAGTTCCCCGATCGGCGTCCGGGCTACGCCGAGCAGCTTCTCCGGAATCGCTTCTGTCCCGTTGAATTTGCATGTTAAATGTGGAGTCGCCGGATTTCCCTTCGACGCTCGTCTTGCCTTCATTTCTGTCCGCCGTTTGAGCGTCCGATAGCGTCCCGATCGCAAGCACGACAAAAACCATGAGGACGCCGAGTAAGTATTTATTCATGATTTACCTCCTCTGATTCTGCCTGATGACCTTCTCCACTGGGTATCAGGAGCAAATTGCATGCCCCCGGCAAACGGCCGGAATATGGGAAAAATAGCAGACGACCAGCAAAGAAGCGTTTCAGAAACGGGATGTTCCGTTCTTCATGATGTGCCGCCAGACTCCGGATCAGACGAGGCTCCATTCGCCGTGTTTTCAGCATCCGTCTGGTTCTGCGGCTGGCAACCGCGTTTGTTGGATCGTAACCTACCCTCGAAAGACGTCGAACCTCAGCTTTAAAGGGGACCGCCCATAGCCTGAAGCAGGCGCATGAACTGCCCTTGGCGGACCTCTCCTGAAGCAGGCGAGCCCATAATGTCATCGTGCGCTGCAATCACCTCCACCACTTCGAATCCATTCTTCCCCAGATCCCTATAACCGCGAAAGTAGTTGTCTTTAAACCCGAGAATATGGCCGAACTCGTGCGCCAGCACCCGCGGTGAGATTTCATGGGGTCCTAAAATTAGCGCCCTCCCGTAAACGTGGGTCGTGACGGCACCCGTGGTGAGAATAGCGCCGTCTAGAGGAAATCGAGCGAGATGCCTTTGGGTGTCGTCGATGCGATCGCCGCCTAAGGGCCGTTCGGCATCCCCGTACAGCTCGCTCACGGGAACATACGAGTGCTCGAGTACGACGCGGAATTCATCGTCGCCACGGCGCAGGCGCCAAATATTTTCGACCTCCTTTTTGACGGAAGAAACGAAATCGCGATTTTCGATATCGGTGTAAAGTGGTACATGGACGATCCACGCGCCCGGACGGCGCTCCAGTCGGACATAAGCAGGTACTCGCAGCTCTCCCGCAGCCGCGTCAATCAGCGTATCCAGGAGTTTTTCCCGTTGGACCAGGCGGTTCTTGAGCGCGGAGAGCCTTTGGGAAAAGCGGCCGAGGATTGCGACCACCTTGCTCGCCCATTCAGTTCCTAATAACTCCAAGCGGTCGCGAATCTGCTGGCGCTCGAGCACCGCGTCGTGCAGGGCCGTCCATCGATCATAGCTTGCCCGGCGAGCTAAAATATCGCTCTGCCACAAGCGATTGTACTGAATATGAGCATCGATGTTGTGCTGAAGATCGCGTAGGTGCCGGTACGATCGAGCGAGCTGCTGGTAGGATTGTTGCTGGCGACGGCGCCCCAAGCTAGCAGCTTTTCTCAGCTGCTTTTCGGCGCGGCTCATGTGCGCCATGGCATGATCGATGAGTGTTTGTGTCGCAGGCCAACTGTAATGTGAAGACTTTAGCCGCGGCGTAGCTGCGCTCACGTCAGGAATGATCTTAGGCAAGATCTGATAGCCGTGCGCGACCGGCGCGGCGAGATCGAGAAGCGCAAGCTGGCCTGAAGTTTGATTAATGACCGCGCCCGATAGCGCTGCATGGAAAGCTTCGAGCCGTCCGGCGTAGCGCAAATAATTTTGCCAAACCCGTTCGCCGGCTTCCTGATGGGTGGACGAAGCTGCGCCGGGAGCTGGCACGGTTTCGCGGTGGCGCTTCACTGCTGAGCTGCTGGTGGCGATAAACAGAGCGAGTGCCGCGACCAAAATTCTTAAAGCAGGCACTGTAG
>DATACQ010000173.1:0-7820 GCA_036258955.1 Binatia bacterium | reverse complement strand
GAGCCGGCTCTGGGCGCATCAACTGCAATTGACAATTGCGGATTGGCTGCATGAAACGCACGACACGCACCATCCGATAGCGAACGCGATGTACTATGAAGAACAAACAACAGAGGCGACAAAGCGCGCCGCGCATTTTATCGCGAATCGATTGCCCAAGTTCCTTGGCTACTTTGAGCGAATTCTCGGGAAGAACTCGAACGAAGATGACTTTGTTTTCGGGAAGAAGATTTGCTACGTAGATCTCTCGCTCTTCCAGATGATCGAAGGACTGCGTTATGCTTTTCCTCGTACAGCTACACGCCTGGAACCGCAATATCCCCGGCTGATTGCGTTGCACGACAGGGTCAAGTCTCGTCCGCGCATCGCCGCTTACCTCGGTTCATCCAGGCGGCTTCCCTTTAACCAGCAAGGAATCTTTCGGCATTATCCGGAATTGGAATCGGAATAGGACTTAGCCACACAAGGCCCGTGGAGAGGAGTTTCGCCGGTGCAATCGGCCATTCACGGCGGCGTAGAGACTTTTCGTACCTCGAGCGCCAATCGGTAGATCCGTTTTTTGGGTAAAGCGTATTTTTCGCCCAAGATGTCGGCAATCTCCTTTACTCGCATGCCGTTTCCCTGCAGTTGAAGAATTTCCTTTGCGAGCGACTCTTCCGAAGCGCCTGGGTCTCCTGCAAAACCTTCAACGATGATGACCACCTCGCCATAGATTTCGCGCTGCGCGAGCTGGGTGCTTATGTCGTGAACGGTGCCGCGAAGAAACTCCTCGTGAACTTTGCTCAGCTCGCGCGCGATGACGACGGCTCTGTCGCCCAGAATGCTTTCAAGATCTTCCAGTGACTCTTTGAGCCGGTGCGGAGCTTCGTAGAACACCAACGTGCGTCGCTCATCGTGTAAAGTCCGCAGTCGTTCGCGTCTTTGCTGTGTCTTCTCAGGAAGAAAGCCTTCAAAAACGAAACGATCCGTCGGCAGGCCGGCAGCGCTCAGGGCGGCTGTGAACGCTGATGCTCCCGGAATCGGCGTCACTCGAACGCCGGCGGCGACAGCTGCCAAAGTCAAGCGATAGCCGGGATCGGATATGTTTGGGGTTCCGGCGTCCGAGACCAGCGCGATGCTCTCGCCGCGACACATTCGCTCAACCAGTACCGGCGCTGCGCTGCGCTCGTTGTGTTCGTGATAACTCGTAAGCGGAGTCCGAATAGCGTAATGAGTGAGAAGTTTCCGTGTGTGGCGCGTGTCCTCTGCGGCAATACGGTCCACCTCCTTAAGGACCCGCAAAGCCCTCAAAGTGATATCCTCGAGATTACCAATAGGGGTCGCGACGATATAAAGAGTGCCGGGCATACAATGAACCCCATCCTTTTGATGCAGCTCCGGATGCTCATCTCTTGGCTGAACGCTCAGAAGTTGGTTGCAATTTAGCCGATCAGCGCTTTATCATAAAGCGTGGTGAAGGCCATGCAGCCTTGGTTGAAGGCAGGGTACTATGAGTGATGACAAAGTAGAGATTTTTGGCCAAGACCTTTGTCCCTACACGTCCGACGCACGGGAGGATTTTCGACGTCGTAATATCAAGTTCGACTACGTTAATGTTCTTGAAGACCCCGCTGGTCTGGAGCGCATGCTTAAAATTACCAATGGCCGCCGCAACATCCCCGTAATTGTCGAGGCCGGCAAAGTTACCATCGGCTTTGGCGGCTCCTGAGAAGTCTGATACGCCGGCGTCGCCGTGCAACTAAACATGTACGTACCGAGCAGCATCCTGCCACTGCAACGATCTGGCAATAGGCTCCCCTCGCTCCGTCGGCTCATACCGCTCGCTTTCAGACTCTCGAGCACATAAAACCACTCCCGAGATTTAATCTTATAAGCCGTGTTTTGCGAACCACCAGAAATTTTCGGATAAGGGCAACGATCAATAACTGTAATGTTGCAAGGGATCGTTAACGAAAAAATTCACGCGCTCTTCGGCCGGCAGGCTCAACTCTCGTCTTTCGTGCCGCTGGCCGGGGATGCATCCAGCCGCCGCTATTTTCGTGGCCATGTAACCGGAGGCCAAGCTCCGCCGTCGGTTATCGTGATGGCGCTCCCGGCTGAAAGCTCGTTGCCGCTTTCTTCGGAGGAATTGTCTGTTTTCCAGGAGCCCTTGAAAGAGCTGCCGTTCCTGAACGTGCATCGCTTTTTAAGCGGCATCGGCACCCGCGTGCCGAAACTCTTCGGGTATTGGGATACGGAACGCATTTTAATCCTCGAAGACCTCGGCGATACGGCGCTTTGGGACAAAGTCCAGGCACTTTCTGAAGGCGAAGTCTTCGGTTGGTATCGACGAGCGATCGATGAGCTACTTCTGCTTCAGATCGTGGGCACCGAAGCGCGTGATAATGCATGCATCGCCTTCCAGCAGCGGTTCGATTACCGGCTGTACATGTGGGAGTTCGAGCACTTCCTGGAATACGGTCTGGAAAAGCGGCCGGGCACGGCGGTGAGCAAGACCGCACTGGATGAACTCCGTGGGATCTTTTCCGCCATCGCGCAACGCCTCGATAACGAGACTCCCTGCTTGAATCACCGCGACTATCATAGCTGGAACTTGATGATTCATAATGACGCCGTCGCCGTGATCGACTTTCAGGACGCACTTTTGGCGCCGCCGCAGTATGATCTGGCATCTCTGCTCAACGACCGCATTACCGATATGGTCATCTCCGCGCGCCTGGAAGAACAGTTGCTCGAATACTACCTGGACAGAAGAGCCGCGAAAACGGGTGTCGCACCGTTGGTCGACGTGTTTCGTGAGGTTTATCTGCTCTCCGCGATTCAAAGGGACCTGAAGGTCGTCGGGCGCTTTTGGTACCTCGACATCGTCAAGCATAAACCAGCATACAAAAAATTTATTCCCGGGACCTTGCGCCGGCTCCGACGCAATCTCGCCCGTTTACCGGAAACGGAAAAAATCATTCCTATCCTCGCAGAGCAGTACGAGGAGATGCGATGAAGGCGATGGTTTTCGCTGCCGGCCAGGGTCAGAGGCTACGGCCGATTACGGAGAAGACGCCAAAACCTTTGGTGCGGGTTGCGGGGCGTCCGATGATCGACTACCCGTTGCTGTTGCTGCGCTACTACGGCGCGGACGAAATCATCATCAATTTGCACCACCTTGGACATCAGGTTGAAACTTACCTCGGCGAGGGTGATCGGTTCGGCTTGAAGATCTGCTACTCCAGGGAGCCGGAGCTTCTCGATACGGGCGGCGGGCTCTTGAAAGCCAAGTCATTCCTCGAGAACACAACCTTCATAGTGATCAATACCGATGTGTTGATCGACTTGCGGTTGGCCGAAGTGCTCGAGTTTCACCGGCGCAATCGGGCCGCGGCAACCCTCGTCCTGCGGCCCGACGCCGACCCCGATCGCTACGGCTCGATGGACATCGACGCGGACGGCCGCATCTGCAGGTTTCTCGATACGAGATTGCCGGCCACGGCAAGTTCACCGCAGCACAAGTTGATGTTTACCGGAGTGCAAGTCCTGGAACCCAGCATCTTCAACTACACGCCCTCCGGCGGCGCGAAGAAATTCAGCACTACCAAAGATGTCTTTCCAAAGATGCTTCTGGCGGGCGAACGCCTCTACGGCTTTAGCTTCAATGGATTCTGGCAGGACCTCGGAACGGTCGAGCGCATCCAAGAAGCAGAAAGGAGCTTAAAGGCGGGGCACGCGAAACTCCATTATTTGTGAGATCTCCAATCCTCGCCGATCTGGCGTAACTCAGTCAGCATAGGACCAACTCCGATGATGCGCTTCCGTATTCTGAGGCAGCGGAAGGATCTTGCCGAAATTGTTCACTCGGCTGCGCTTCTTCCAGAATGACAGATTGGCGCCATCTCAACTTCTTCTCGTTTCCACATATTTGCCAGCCCCGTGTCGCTATGTTAGCTTCAACTCTTCCTGCAAAATGGCATGGCTGCTCTTGCGCTCTATCTTCCGACGTTGGTTTTCATCTCCCTTCTAGGCGGTTTTTTGCCGCTCTTGAAAGAGCTGTCGCAGAAAACCCTTGCGCTTTTCCTGAGTTTTAGCGCCGGCGTGTTACTCGGTACGGTTTTTTTTCATATGGTTCCCGAGGCCGGAAAGTTTCTCGGAGACGGTCTTGGGCTGGCGATATTAGGCGGTTTCGTGCTGATACTCGCGATGGAGCGCTTGGTTTTCGTCCATGCTTGCGAGGAGCGCGATTGCGATATTCATCAAATGGGCATCCCTGCTTTTTTGGGCATCTCCTTGCACAGCCTCTTGGACGGCATCGCGCTCGGCGCCGGCCTGACGATCCCGCAGCTCGGTCCGGTCGTGCTCCTGGCGGTGATCATACACAAGATGCCGGACGGAATTTCTATTTCATCAATTCTGTTATCCGCCGGCTGGAAGCGGCGCACCGTTGCGATTCTCAGCTTGCTCTTCTCCCTGACAACGCCATTGGGAGCGCTCATAGCGTTCTTGTTTCTAAGCGCTCTCACTCCTGAAGCTGTCGCAGTGGCCATCGGAATTTCGGCGGGGACTTTTCTCGCCATTGCCACTGCTGACATCCTGCCCCAAGTCCACCGAATCGAGGAACGCAACCCCATGACCTTGCTTTTCTTGCTCGGCGGGTTGGCGATTAGCTGGTCCGCGAAGTTGCTCGAACACTGAAGCTCGATCGGATTGAACCGGAAGTCCTGTGGGTTAACTCGGAAACATGAGCACTTTTCTTGCCGCCTGTCGCCGCGAAAAAACTAGTTATACGCCCGTCTGGCTGATGCGCCAGGCCGGACGCTATATGGAAGAGTACCGCAAGCTGCGCGCCCAATATGAATTCCTCGAGCTGTGCAAAAAACCCGACGTAGCTGCCGAGATCACGATAACCCCTGTCGAGAAGTTCGGGGTCGATGCCGCGATACTGTTCGCGGACATTTTGCTAATACTCGAACCCATGGGGGTTGGTTTGGAGTACTCGAAAGGGAACGGCCCGGTCATCCACAACCAGGTTAGCAGCAGGACGCAGGTCGAAGAGCTGATTGAATTCGACCCGCAGGAAGCGCTGCCGTTTGTCTACGAGACCGTGCGTAAGAGTTGCGCAGCTCTGAACGGCAGAGTGCCGCTCATCGGCTTCGCCGGCGCACCTTTTACTTTAGCCTCTTATCTCATTGAGGGTGGAGGTTCCAGAAACTACGTCAAAACCAAAAAACTGATCTATTCGAATCCCGGTGCCTGGCGTCCCCTGATGGAGCGCCTATCCTCCCTTACGGCCAAGTATCTCAACGCGCAAATCGCGGCGGGAGCCGAAGCCGTGCAACTCTTCGATAGCTGGGCCGGCTGTTTATCCCCCGAAGATTACGAGCGATACGTGCTACCTTATACGCGCGCAACCATCGTGGCGGTTACTCCGGGTATTCCCGTCATTCATTTCAGCACCGGAACGGGCGGCTTTCTGAGCTCCATCCGTGCTGCGGGAGGCGATGTCATCGGTGTAGACTGGCGAGTAAGCATAGACGCCGCCTGGGAAGAGTTGGGGCATGATGTCGCCATCCAAGGCAACCTCGATCCCGCCGTGCTCCTGTCTTCAACGAGGGACATCCGCCGGCGAGTTGAAGAGCTCTTGCGCCGCGCGAATGGAAGGCCCGGTCATATCTTCAATTTGGGCCACGGCGTGCTGCCAGAAACACCGGTCGCGAATGTGAAAGCCATGGTCGAGGCGGTGCACGAATTGAGCTCGCGACAGAAGAATGGAGTGACGGAGTAAAGGAGTTTTGGAGAGTTGGTACTCTAGGTGGAAACCGGACCGAGCCACTACTCCATTACTCCGCCACGAAGCGCTTCCAGGAGTGTCACTTAGTTAACCGGCAGTCTGGATGACTCCATGTCTCAGCCATACCAGGCTATCCTGCTGATCGCTTTCGGCGGTCCCGCGTCTCCTCAAGAAGTTCGTCCGTTTCTCGAGCGCGTGACCAAAGGCCTTTCCATCCCGACGGCGCGCTTGGAAGAAGTGGCTCATCATTACGAAGCTGTCGGTGGCAAATCGCCTCTCAATGAGATTACCTACCGTCAAGCCGCGGCTTTGAGACGCTTCCTGCCCCAGCGCGGTCTCGACCTGCCGGTTTATGTCGGTTTGCGCAACAGCACACCTTTTTTTCGCGAGACGTTAGAACAGATGAAAAGGGATCGCATCCGGAGAGCGCTCGGGTTTATTCTTTCGTCGCACCGCACCGAAGCTAGTTGGGAGCGTTACCAAAAAAATATCGCGGAGGCTCGGGCGGAGCTTGGACAGGGCGCGCCCGAAATAGATTACTGCCTGCCATGGCACGAACACCCGCTTTTCGTCCAGACTTGGGCGGAGGCAATTCAGGCCGAGCTCGCGAAGGTGGGCTCAAACGATCGCCAGGCTGTCCCCGTTGTATTCACCGCCCACAGTATACCAACGGAGATGGCGAAGCGGTCAGAGTATGTCGATCAGCTTCAAACGAGCGCGCGCTTGGTAGCAGAAAAACTTGTTCATCCGAACTGGTCGGTGGCGTATCAGAGCCGCAGTGGCAAGCCGGCCGATTCGTGGCTGGAGCCTGACGTCGGCGATGTGATCCGCAAGCAAGCGGCGCAAGGAATCAAGCAATTGATCGTTGCTCCCATCGGGTTCGTCTGCGATCATGTCGAGGTGCTGTACGACCTCGACATCGAAGCCAAAAAGATTGCCGAAGCTCACAACGTGCAGTTCCTGCGGACAAGCTGCCCCAATGACTCTCACACGTTTATCCGAATGATCGGCGATGTCATTGAAAGCAGAATCCGAGGGATCGAGGATCGAGAATAGCGAATGCAGAATGATTCTCGGTCATCGATCCGCCATTCTCGTTGCCCATGATTCCCCGGGTCATCGTAGTGGGCGGCGGCATTGCCGGTCTCGCCGCAGCACACCGGCTAACCGAGCTGAAGAAGCAAAAATCACTTGATCTGGAAGTTCTATTGCTCGAAGCATCTCCGCGCCTCGGTGGCGTCATCGCCAGCGAGGGGGTCGGCGAATTTCTGGTTGAGGCGGGTCCGGACTCTTTCATCACCGAGAAGCCTTGGGCGCTAAAGCTCTGCGAACGCCTCGAGCTCGATTCCCGTTTGGTTTCGACTCAACCTGCTTACCAGAAAATCTATGTCGTTCAGCAGGGCAAGCTCGTGCCGCTGCCCGAAGGATTTTTCTTGCTGGCGCCGACCCGACTTTGGCCATTTATAAAAACGCCGCTCTTTTCCTGGCTCGGCAAGATGCGCATCGCAGGCGAGCTGTTACTGCCGCGCCGAAGCTCCACTAGCGACGAAAGCCTTGGCTCGTTTGTCCGGCGGCGTTTTGGGACGGAAGCGCTGGAACGAGTGGCGCAACCTTTGGTGGCGGGCATCTATGCTTCGGATCCCGACGCGCTTAGCCTCGGCGCCACCATGCCGCGTTTCCTCAAGATGGAGCGCAAGCAGCGCAGCGTGATCTATGCCATGTGGTCGGCACAGCGCAGGCGCCGCCGAGAGACCGGCAGCGGCGCGCGCTGGAGCTTGTTTGTCGCCATCGCCGGCGGCATGGGGGAGCTCGTCGCCGCGATCGCACAACGGTTACCCGAAGGGTGCGTTCGTCTTAACAGCAGAGCGGACGTCTTACAGTTCGAGGGACAACGGAAATGCTGGAAAATCACAATGGACGGACACGAAACCATCGAAGCGAGCGCCGTCGTGTTGGCAATACCCGCCTTCAGAACAGCGCAACTGCTTGCGTCTGTTGCGCCGAACGCAGCGGCGCCTCTGCGGCAAATCCCCTACGCATCGAC
>DATACQ010000172.1:0-5126 GCA_036258955.1 Binatia bacterium | reverse complement strand
GTTGAGTGAAAAATATCTCCGAGCTTCCAGGGTCTTATCTCAGATGTATCCGCATCGGCGTCCTCGTCGTTCACATCCGGGGTGCCGCGGATGAAATTGATGAGCTTGTCGCGCGCTTCGCTTGCGCTCGTTGCGCCTAAGGGATACGGCGCGTTGTCAACCCCGAGAACCGTGCTTGTCAGACCTGAGGTGGCCGTTGCAAAGTCTTGTTGAGAGCCGCCAATGTAGGTTTTTATGGTCCGGCTGCTCGGCGAGATAGAGGTAAGCGCCTGGCCCGAATCCCACGCCATAGTCGAGACAAGAGGGAAGCCATCGGCATCTACCTGGATTAAACCGTCGGCATCTCGGTTGTAAGCCTTCAAATAACCACGCCAGAAGGGGCGGGAAGGATTGGATTGAAATGAAGCCAGGTAGGCCCGCGAAACACTCGCAGTGCCGGTGGTTGGCACAACCGGCGTTGCAAAAGAGTAGGTTGCCGCAAGTATCTGGCTGATCGCTGCCGCCAAGGCAAGTTCTAACTGAGCCGCGTTCTCGGCCTGGAAGAACAAGCCACCTCCGGCTGTAGCTTGCGCTCTGAGGCTTTGAATCGCACCGGCATCTTTGTCCGCCTGCGGCAAAGCGAAAGCGATTACGTGCGTAATCACATTTTGCACCCCGGCGTAGGTGCTGGAGTGATCGGTTGTGTAAAGTGTCTGGGCTTCTCCGACAGGGTCAGTACCGGTGCTTTTACCGTCAGTGATTTGAATGACAAAATTGGGTTGGCAGGCATACTGGATTGGGCTCTCACTACCTGCCAAATGACCCTCGTAGTAGTCACCCGCATGCTGCAACTGTGGTCCTAACGGATTACCAGAAGAATCCAAGGGCATTCCATTAAGGGAGTTGATCAGTGTTGACTGATTGGAGCTGGTCATGTCACGGATCGGCTCGATCATAAACTGGCCGCCAGCGGCATACTTCATTGCCCCAAAACGGACGCCACTCGTGTTGCTTATCACATTGGCTAAAACTGTTTTGGCGATGCTGATCTTCGATTGCAGAGTCCCGCACGTCGTACAGATAGTGTAGTTTAGATAGTTTCCGTGATAGAGGCTCACCGATGAGCCCCCAATGCTACCCGTCCAATATCCAACTGTACGCAGCGCGTTTCGCGCATTATTGTCCGAAACGTCATTGATGTCCGCGGCGTAATAAGCGTAGCAGGGTTTTTGCAGACCTAAGCTTTTGCAGCCCGGCGTTGAGTTCAGCCAGTAATAAACCTGAGCCGTAATATATGTCAGAGGCGTATTGTACGTGGTGTTGGCGACATACGGGGATGAGAGAATACTCTGGCTCATGTTGGTGGAGTTGGTCATACCGATCATCACGTTAGGTTTTACGTTGAACCCGAAGATGTCGCTGTCATCCGCCAAGGCCAGCGTGAAATTCCAATAGTTCCAGCAAAGAAATGCAAAAATTTGTACGATCGCAGTCGCTTTTCGCATAAATCTCCCTACTGTGACACGGGGCCGAATAAGGCCTGACTCTCAACCTCGCGCCCGCCACCTCCACCCCAGCAACTTCATACGTTCCCGTGACATTGATCTGGTATTGATAAAAATTATAGCCAGAGGCGTTGTATCCGGTGCCGGTGTTCAGTGAGTAGCCGGCTTCCTGCCGCGTACCAACGAATTGCATCGGCTGAGGGCTAGCGGCGGTGCGGCTTCCAGTGCGGTACTTTAAACCGTCTCCCAAGTCCACAGGGCCAAACGCGGCGACGGCCGTTAGCGGGTTTGCACTCACCTGGCTGATAGCTTGACCGATCCCGGCATCCGCCGCATAAAACGCACGCGTGCCACTTTGGTAATTTACGGTTATCTTCGTGTTGATGCCGCTAAAGAGCAGCCCGGCACCAACTATCGACAAGAGAATTGCCATCAGGAGAAGTACAACAACGAGCGTTATGCCGCTTTCGCTCAGGAGTCTTTTAGTCATCTGGTGGGACCTTTCTTCTGAAGTCTGCTGAATATGGGAAGTATCTGCGTTTCATTGCGCCGCGCGCTTCCATCACTATGCGATTGCAGCCAGAGCGCCTTGCCAACTGGCGTGACATACTTCGGGTCTAGACGATGCATCGGCAGCGAGAAGCATGCCATTGAACCTCGTTTAATATTGGCCGGGCAGTATAACGTCGAATTAGGAAGATTCGGGAGCAACAAAAGGGAGACACACCTCTGCACACTCACGTAAACGCATCAAGACTGTTCAGGGGAGTTTCAAACAGTACCGCGAGAGAGCTGATCGATTGGGTCCAATGCGCGCAATTTGTGATCACCATATCCATGTCGGAACGACCTGCCCCTTTCGCGTTGGGCGAGCCGCCGGTCGGTAGGAAACGCCAGCGGTTTAAGTGGAGTCCAACACGACCAAATAAGAACGCTCGGTGCAGACTCTGGGAGAGAGAGTCTGCACCGAGCCTGAAAAAAACCCCGAGAATGAACTCAGGGCCGCAGGTTAACTTTATCGCCGCTCTCCGTTGTGGTCGTGCCGGTAACGTTCGGGGGAGCGTCCGGCGTTGCTCCCGGGGTGGTGGTTTGTTCTGTCAGTTTGATCAGTACAGTCGCCGGACCGGGCTGAAATTTAAGACCAGGAATCGCAAATACTTCAACGTCCATATTCGCCGAATTGCCATCACACTGGGGAACCGGTGTCTCATCCGCTCTGCTAACACCGATGTTGATCAAGCGCCCGTGAGATTGGAAAAGATAAACGGTTAAACTTGCCGTTTTGGATTGCCCCTCAACGGTAGTTTCATCACACTGGACAGATATAGGTATAACCGCGCTTGCACGATTAGGAGCCAAATCACCCGTACCCGCAATGCCGAGTTCGGTTGCAGCATGACTTTGGCCGGCGGCAGCCGTCATCGCAACAGCTGAGGCGATAACCGCACATTTTAAACCTTTACGTATATTCACTGAGAGCGTTCCTCCTTTTCGGTATTTAGTAGTCACTTTTCCGCCCATGGACTCTCCCGTCCACGGCACCCTGGCGCTCGAGCAGGCAACGTGCCAGGCGAACTATCAGGATTTACAGTGACTCTCTTGCTATGCGGGGGACGTAATTCAGTGCCTGAGGTGGCAAAATCGTGCCTGGTGACGATTAACGGCACGCACTCTGATGCGGAAAAATTTGCAGCTGTGACTGGTCTGACGCGAATGCGTTTCGCTTGAGGTAGAAATCCACAGTTGTCATACTCTGGCGGCGCGCGGGCTGATGCGTCGAAAAATCGACTAAAAGCTCGCCCGAAGAGATGAAATATCGACCGCTTACTAGTAGATTTCAGTAATACTGGAGGTACTCATATGAGGATCAACCCGATATGTGCACGCTCAGTGCTTCTCACCGTGACCATTCAAATCCTGTGCTTGTATGTTGGCCAAACCTGGGCGCTCAGCCCCCACAAGCCGTAATAGTTACCAATGGGACCGCGAACCCCGTACAAGTTCAGGGTAGAATAAACATTGCTTTAAACCCTTACCAGCACCAAGCGGTTGTCGGGGATTCGGCAACCTGTCCTAACCAGCAATGCATATTTAAATTCGCTCCCGTGCCGCAAGGGCAACGACTGGTCGTCACTCATATATCTGCGCAGCTTGGTCCGGCGCAGGCGGTTCTGCTGGAAAATGGCGGAACAACCCTTTTCGTTCCTAAGGGAAATAGCAGCAGCTCCTTTTTGGGTAGTCCCGTCACGTATTATATAAATTCCGGAGACACTCCCACTGCGCGAATCTTTTATCCTAACGCCACTGATCATACCTCTCTGATCGTCGATCTCGTTGGGTATCTCGTTCCGAATTAGTGATGGGCTGGCTATCAGCCGGTAGTCGATGTTGATTGACTATTCCCCGGAGTTGGCAAGGGCTGCTATTTCCAAAGACATATGAAAACATGGCAGTGTGAAGAGCGGCAGAATCGAAAGCTGGCGCCGAAAGGCTACGCAATTAAAGACTGAGGTTTATGCACTTTACTTTGCTGCCAGAGATCCACGGGTTCCGTGGTACGCAAAACTTTTCGCTGGTTGTGTCGTCGCTTACGCGCTGAGCCCGATAGATTTGATTCCTGATTTCATCCCGGTGTTAGGATATTTGGACGATTTCGTTTTACTCCCTCTCGGCATCGCACTTACACTGCAGATGATTCCTCCAGTAGTGTTAGTGGAATGCAGAGAAAAAGGGCGCGCTGCACGCGACAAGCCCAAGAGTTGGCTAGGGGCAATTATAATTGTGAGCATCTGGATTTTACTTTCCGCGATCGTTATTTCGATAACCGCGAAGCACTTCTGTTAGCGGCGAAGATCGGTCCATCGGTTCGTTCGGGTAAGTCGCGGGATACTCTCAGAACCGGACATTCCAGGGACACGCCGGCAAAACGGTTTTTTCAGCCGCATACTTGAGCCGACGCACCGGGACCCAATTACGCGGGTGGTCCTGGGTTACCCTATTGAGCAGTTAGGCGACGCGACTCACGCAACATTAATCAATGTCGTAGGTCAAGAATTGCCATAGCTGATCCTGGACAGTTTTCCGACGGATGCCGCTGTCTCTCAAACTTGGCAAGAAAATCAGAAAAATTGAAATAAAAAAATTTTTGCTTTGTCATCTTAGGCGGGTGCCAAGGGCACGTGCGTGCGAAATATTGAAATGCCGAGGGTGCCACTTCCCGGCGACTTGCCGATCCGCGGGTCAGCGTCGAAGTTGGTGACGCGCAAGAGTTTCGACCCGAACGGATCCTTCGATCGCTGCTATAGCAGTGAGGATCCACGCCATGGCGCCAGCTCCGTAACCAAAAACTCCAAAGTCGGGTCGCAATGAAAGGGGCGTCTGTATTGGAGTATCCCGCCCTCGGTAACGAATTTTGGCACCGGCCAAGATAAGCGTTGCGGATCGAAGGGCTCAAATTTCGCCGACAAGCGTCAATCCCCGCCAAAGCCGTCCAGGTATGCCGGTATAGCTCTTGCTCTGTAGCCGTGCCGTTCTCAAAAACTTTCCGAGGAGGAAGCTATGCATTCTAGGAAGCGTAACCGTTTTCTCGCGATCGGATTGAGCGCGTTTTTGCTCTGCGGGAGTTGGGCACAGGCGCAGGTG
>DATACQ010000171.1:0-4687 GCA_036258955.1 Binatia bacterium | reverse complement strand
GTCTCGGTCCAGAGTGTTGGATCCAGAGTCCGAGGAGTAAGCCTCGTAGAGAGCGGACACAGGACTGTTAAGGGTCGCCGCCTTGTGCGTATTAGCGCTAATGGGCATTTCTTCTCTGAGTTGCCTTACTCTATGTGGTCGTCGTTCGCCTCGAGGTACTGCACTATTGGCCGCGACCGAAGAGGCTTGCTCTCGGACGGCGGCACGCACAGTGCCGGCCATTTTCATCATGGTGGGCGAGCGTAAGCTTATGAACACTTCGTGGTGAGTCCTTTTTTTGCGACTTTGTACTACTATGCATAAGAATTCTCGCGGCGTGCGCAAATCTTGATGAAGAAAGACTCGGAATTTGACCGCGGAGGCGCGGAGGTCGCAGAGGGGAAAGAATTTGATGAAAATCCCTCTTCGCTAGGTACTCTGTGTCTCTGCGGTGAATAGCGTTTCCACTTCGGGTTGCGGCTCTGCCGCTCTAGGTTCTTTGTGGTTAACTTTCCGATCTGAATTATGAGCGAAGTTAAATTTGTCGATACGACCCTGCGCGACGGTCAGGCGAGTCTTTGGGCCGAGAACATGCGTACCGGAATGATGCTCGCGGTGGCGGACCGTGTCGACAATGCCGGTTTTCAGGCCATCGAGCTCATCGCGTCCAGCCACATCAAAAAATGCGTGCGCGAACTTCGTGAAGATCCTTTCGAGCGCATGCGTCAAGTAGCAAAGAAAATCACAAAAACGCCGTTGCGGGCGATCGGCGCGGAGCGCATCGGCGCTTTCGAATTGACGCCCGAGTCGGTCGTCGATTTATGGTTTGAGCGCATGATCGCCAATGGGATGCGACAGCTGCGGATTTCCGATCCTGCCAACGACCCGGCGGGTTGGAAGAAATCCATCGCGCGCGCGCGCAAAGTGGGCCTTACCACAATTCTCAACCAGATCTATTCAGTCTCGCCTAAACACACTGACGCCTACTACGCGCGCAAAGCGCGCGAAGCCGCCGCCCTGAAACCCGACTATATCTGTCTCAAAGATCCCGGCGGCTTACTCACGCCAGAGCGCACGGCCGCTTTGATCAAAGTGATCCAGCACGAAGCACCTGGCTTTCCTATCGAGCTGCATGTTCACTGCACCACCGGTCTCGGGCCGCTTTGCGCCCTTGAAGCGATCAAGCTCGGCGTGGAACTCATCGACGTGTCGGTGCCGCCGCTCGCCAACGCGTCATCGAATCCGTCGGTCTTCAACGTCGCGCAGAATTGCCGCGCCTTGGGCTATGCACCGGTCATCGACGAGCAAAATCTCAACTCCGTCGCGCGGGACCTGACATTTTTCGCCAAACGGGAAAACATGCCCATTGGAGAGCCGGTAGAATATGACTACAGCCAGTATGTGCACCAAGTACCGGGTGGCATGATCTCCAATTTGCGCTTTCAACTGAAGAATCTGGGTTTGCTCCATCGGTTACCGGAAGTTTTGGAGGAAGCAATCCAGGTGCGCAAGGACTTGGGTTATCCGATTATGGTCACTCCGTTCTCACAATTCGTTGGCAGCCAGGCCGCCATCAACATCATCAAAGGGGAGCGTTATGCCCAAGTCACCGATCAGGTGATCCAATATGCGACCGGTTTCTGGGGTGAAGAGGCTGCCTCTGGAGTAGACGAGAACGTAAAGGACAGAATCCTGAGCCGGCCGCGCGCCAAAGAGTTCGCCAACTGGCAGCCGCCGGAGCCATCGATCGAGGAAGTGCGCAACAAGCTCGGCGGGCCGGATCTCGGAGACGATGAGCTCCTAATGCGTTATGTCGCGGGCAATGAGGATGTCGAAGCGATGCGCGCGGCGGGCGCGCCCAAAGCGTATTCCGGTGCGCACAACCCCCTGCTTACGTTGGTCGAAGAGTTGAGTCGCCGGAAAGATTTCAGGCAGATTAACGTCCGCAAGAAGACCCTTTCCCTTAGCCTCGAGAAACGCCCTTAAAACAGCTCATGACCGCTTTCCTGCTGCGGCGCTTCGTGCACGGCATCATCGTTCTCTGGGCTGTGGCAACGTTCACGTTTGTCTTGCTGCGCCTTACGCCGGGAGGACCGTTCGATCGCGAGCGCAAACTGCCGCCGGAAGTTCTGGCGAATATCGAAGCCAAGTATCATCTCGAGGAACCTTTACCAAGCCAGTACCTGCGGTACTTAATGGGCATCGTAGCGGGCGATCTCGGCCCGTCGTATAAGTATCTCAACCGGGACGTCAACGATATCATTGCGGAGACGCTTCCGACCTCCGCGTTACTCGGCGTCTTATCTCTCCTATTCGCTGCGCTGGTAGCGTTTCCCGCCGGATTCCTTTCCGCGTATTACCGTCACACTGTGGTGGATCGCTGCGCGATGTTTCTGACCACTCTGGGAATCTCTATTCCTCACTTTATCCTCGGCGCGCTTCTGATCTGGACCGTCGCCCTACAGCTAGGCTGGTTGCAAGCCGGACGCTGGGATCGCTGGACCAGTGTAATTCTGCCGGCGATCACTTTAGGCGCCGCCCCCGCAGCCTACCTTGCCGCGCTGCTCCGCTCGTCATTAATCGAAACTCTCGGCCAAGAGTTCATTGATGTAGCTAGAGCCAAAGGCTTAAAAGAGTCGGCGGTGTTGTTAAAGCACGCCCTCGCACACTCGCTCATGCCGGTGCTCACCGTCATGGGACCACTTAGCGCCGCGCTACTCACCGGCTCTTTCGTCGTCGAATACGTTTTCGCCATTCCGGGAATGGGGCGCTTCTTCATTACGGCGGTGACCGATCGTGATTACCCGCTCGTCATGGGAGTCACCCTCGTATATACGGCTCTGTTATTCCTCGCCAATATGATCGTGGATTTGGCTTATGGCTGGGTCGATCCGAGAGTGAGAACAGAATAGTTCAAGGTTCAATGTTCAAAGTTCAAGGTCCGCGCACCACCACATTAGAAGCCGGAACTAAGCGCCCGTGGCGGCGGCTTCAGTTCAAAGATCAATGTTCAACGGTTCAATGTTCCCGCCCGCTCTCATCTTGCACAGCTGGAGCTCTTGAACTCTTGAACTTTTGAACCTTTGAACGAAAACGTGCACGGCGTCCATTATTTTGGATACAGCAACCGATGATCACAAAGGCACCTAAGCACAATATCGTCGGGCGGGATCCGTGGCTCGCTCTAAGTCTCGGATTCGTTCTCGTTGTCTTGCTGGGCGCGGCGCTCGGGCCGTGGCTGTCTCCGTATACGGCAAGTGGGCTGCAGGAAACACAGCTGCTGCAGCCTCCTAGTGGGGCACACTGGATGGGGACCGATGGACTGGGACGCGACTTATTCACGCGCATTCTCTATGGTGCCCGAGTATCGCTGGCGGTCGGTCTCGGCACTGGCGTCATCGCTCTGGTGATCGGCACGGCATACGGGCTGGTCTCCGGTTTTAAAGGCGGGCGGCTTGATCGTTTTATGATGCGCGTCGTCGATGTTTTTTATGGCCTACCGGATATGCTGATTTTTATTTTGCTTTCGTTATTGTTGGGCCGGAACATCGGCGGACTGTTGGTCGCTTTAGGATTGGTCTCCTGGGTGCGTTTCGCGCGCATTGCCCGAGGTCAGGTGTTGCAGGCAAAGGAATTCCTTTTCGTTGAGGGCGCGAGAGCTGCAGGCGCTTCAAGAGGAAGAATCCTCGTGCGTCATATATTGCCCAACATCATGGGACCAATCATCGTCACACTGAGTTATAGCATCCCTGCAGCGATCCTCGCTGAATCGACGGTGAGCTTTATCGGACTCGGCATCAACGATCCTTACAGCGACTGGGGCACAAGTTGGGGAACCCTGGCGCAGGACGGCTGGCGCGCCATGCGCGCTTATCCGCACCTGATCTTCTTTCCGGCCGCGGCCATCTTTGTTACGATTCTTGCCTTCAACGCCCTCGGCAATTCGCTCCGCGAACGTCTTGACCCAAAATCCCGGTAGACGCCGCTGGATTAATTCAGCGTTGAGTCATCACTTTGCCCTTTAGCTTATACAGGCGGGGACAAGCCGACGACGTTCTTGTTAGACAGCTCAGAGGGTCGGTGCTACACTTTGGCAGCGGTCGTCTTGGTACGTGAAAGTAAGGGATGTTCTAAAGCTCCTTGAAGATGATGGTTGGTATTTGGTTCGCAGCAGAGGTAGTCACCGTCAATACAAGCACCCGACGAAGGCCGGTCTCGTGACATGACCCGGAAACCCGGAGACGATGTTGCTCCAGGGACGCTGAATAGCATTTTCAAACAAGCTGGCCTGAAGAAGGAGTAGTTAATGCGATACCTGATTGTCATTGAACAAACAGCAACCGGATATTCCGCCTATTCTCCCGACCTCGATGGTTGTATTGCAACGGGCCAAACTAAGGATGAAGTCGAGCAAAACATGCGCGAGGCCATCGAGTTTCATCTTAAAGGCTTGCGTGATGAAGGCTACAGCGTTCTCTCACCCAGGTCATATTCTACCTTCGTCGACGTGACCATCTAATCTGCGGCTGACACGAACGCGACAACGCTTGCCTGGAGGCGCGGTTCTTCACTACGGCTTAGCGTATCTCTACGGGCTATGAATCGTGCTGAAAGATGGCAATTACAGAGACCGAGCCGGCTCGTTACTAAGCACGGCCGGGGTGGGACGCAAGCGGAGAACGGAGATCAAATTGCCCATCAAAGTAGT
>DATACQ010000170.1:0-5293 GCA_036258955.1 Binatia bacterium | reverse complement strand
ATTGTCAAGCGCGACGGCAACATGGCCGATCGTTTGAAATTCACTCGGAGTGTTGGAGTGCTGGACTCCCGATTTTCGGAATTCCGTCCAAACACTCCACACTGCGGCAGTCCATGACTCCAGTGAAGAACCGGCAGGCGTTCACCTGCGCGTTAAGTTCGTGGCAGTGCAAATCTATTTGTGCTACAGACAAGCCTGATATTCCTCACCAGTGATGCTGAAAGGAGACTCGAATGTTAGAGGCTGTGCTCGAGCAAGTTGATCGGAGTCGGATTGTCGATCTCGCGTGCGATTTGGCTAACATCGTCAGCATCACCGGAGAGGAAGAGGAGGTTGCCAAGTACCTCGGCGGCCAGTTCGAAAAACTCGGCATGCGGGTCGAATATCAGTACGTTGAAGACGGCAGACCCAATGTTATCGGCACGCTCAAAGGTAGCGGTGCCGGCGCTACGTTGATGTTCAATGCGCACATGGATCATTTCGACAATCCACAAGAAACCGTCGTCGACGGCGACCGGATCTACGGTCGCGGGCTGGTTAATATGAAAGCGGCCTTCCCCTGCTATATCGAAGCGGTGGCGGCGATCCAAAGGGGGGGTGCCACTCTCAAGGGCGATCTCATTATATCCGGTGTGGTGGGCGAGATTGAAAAGGCACCCATCGGAAGGTTCCAAGGCAAGACGTACCGTGGAGCAGGCATCGGCGCGCGCTATCTGATGGACCACGGCGTAATGGCGGATATGTGCATTATTGGCGAGCCGACTGGTTTGCAACTACAGATCGGCAACGCCGGTCTGATTTGGGCGCGAGTGAGCGTCGATGGCAAGGCGACGAAGTTCGTACTTGCAGCCTGTAAATTAGCGCAAGCGCTTCAAGACTGGGAAAAAGAATACCAACGCAAGTATCCGCACAGCTTCATGCTGCCTACCGTGCAGATCGGCGCGATCGAGGGCGGCAATCCTTTTAAGCCTGGCACCAGGCCGACGACCGACATCTTCGTCATCGTGAAGACTCTTCCAGGCGCTATACCGCTCGCGATCAAGCGCGACATCGAGGCGGTATGTGAAACGGTCAAAGAGCGCGAGAGCGATATTCTCGACGTACGGGTCGACCTTTATCTTTCGACCGCCGGTTACGAAATCTCCAAAAACGAATACGTCGTAAAGGCGATGGAGCAAGCGCATCAGGCTGTTTTCGGCAACCCCGTGCCCTATGCCCAACCCATTCGCTACGGGATCACGAGTGACGGTTCGCGTATTGCGGCTTACGGTGTGCCGACGATTACTTATGGTCCTGGTTTCGGCACCCATCTAGTCGATCCGACGGAAACCAAGGCACCCGCCGAATGGGACACGCCGAGCGGTTTGCGCCGCGGTGTCGGCATCGACAATATGGTCAATTGCACGAAGGTATATGCTGCAGCCGCACTCGATATCTGCAACAAGAACAAAGCAGAGGTCGCTAAGAAATAGCCGTTCAAAGTTAAACGTTCGACTCGCGCCTATCGAGCTTCCGGTCTGACCTTGAACTTTGAACGTTGAACATTGAACCAAAGTCTACAGTAACACATGCCGTGTAAGACACAGGTGCTCGTCGGCAGTACATCAAAGCAGGAGTTGTGATGGATCTTACTTTCGCCCATTATCGAAACCGCTTCTGCATGTTTCGCACCTACTATGCTTTGGCGACCGGGAACGTTAGGCCCGAGGGCTTCAATATGAATGTCATCGAGCTGCCTGATCCACCGAGTCGCGAGCAGGAAGAGGCGTTGATCCGGGGCGGCGTGCAAGTGGCGAACCTGTATTTTCCCAATTATGTGCAGCGCAAGCTTCCAGGAGCGCCGATTATCGGCCTGTGCACAGAATGGAAGTCGACTTTGAAGGGAAACGGTATTTTTGTGCGCAAAGACGGTCCGATCAAAACACCCGAGGATCTTCTCGGGAGAACGTTGGGGTCGCACCAGGGCCCCCATGCCATACACCGGTATCTGTTGCGCCATCGATTCGGGCTGGATGATTCAACATTGAATTGGCAATCCTACCGGCAGGAGCAACTGATCGATGCCCTGAAAGCCGGGAAAGTGGAAGCGGTGGTGCTGCTCGATCAGTTTTTCTTTCGCGGCGAAGAGGATTCTGCGCTGAAGTGTCTTTATACGGACGGCGAAATCTGGCGCGCTCTGCACAGCTTTCCCGAAATGATTAAGCACATGATCGCCGCGCGCGAAGATCTTCTTCGCGATCATCCCGGGATAAAGGAAAAGCTGTTACGTGCTTTTCGGGCTTCATTCGCCTGGAGCGAAGAGCACCTGCCGGAGATTGCCGATGAGTTCATGAAGCGCTATGACGGTGACCGAGAGGCCCTCCTGGCTTCCGCGCGCTACCCGCGCATTGAGTTCACGATGACAGAACAGGAACAGAAACTCGCCGATGCGGAAATGGACATGATGGTGGAGGTAGGGTGGCTGCCCCACAAAGCGCCCATCAAGTCATTGTTTGCGCTCAGCTAAATTCAAAAATGTGAGATCGATACCCGCTCGATGATCGGCCTCAGTTCAAGTTTCCCGTCGAACTTGAACATTGAACTTTGAACGGTATCCTCTCTCCATGAGAAGTCAGTACCGCTTCGTGCATGCACGCAAGTTCCTTCTTGGCTGCACGCTACTGAGCCTCAGCGCTTGCGCGCTGCGAGCCCCGGCTGACTCGACGAGCGAATCCAGGCTCCGGGAAACGGCCAGTCTCATCGAGGATGTCAAGTCCTTCGGCAAGACGCTTGGCATCGAGCCGACGGGCGCTTTGAGCAGGACTTCAGCCGGCGAACGCGCGCTTTCGATGTTGTGGCTTTGGCTTCAAAAGGCGGGCACTTTGGCGGTGACCACTTCCATGGATATTCGCATGGCCGTCGGCTTCGTCGCTCCCAAGGAGCAGTTGCCTCTCGAGCAGGTGTATCGAGTTGACGGCTACAGTGTCTACTATCGCCAGGGCAATGAGTACGCGGACTCACGCTCGGCGGCGACGCCGGCATTCGCCTCCCAAGGCAAGGTGCGACGGGCTACCGTCATTCTTCACGAAGACCTCCACGGCGATGTCAACTTCGATCTCCCTTGGAATATAGAAGAAGGGGTGGTAACCCCGCTCGCTTCGTTGGCGGCCGTGGAGTACTTCAAGCACAAGACCGACGCGGAGAACCTGCCACGGGCGGAATCGGCCTTGAACGAAGGAAGACAAATTTCCCGGGAGCTGCGGGAGCTGGCGGGAGAAGCGCAAGCGATTTTCCAAGCCGTTGGGGTGGAAGAGGCCAAGCTTAAAATTCTCGCCGCTTTATCCAAATACGCGACGTACCGAAGCGTTTTTGAACGGCAGATTGCGGGGCAGCATCCGCCAACCGTTCTCGAGGCCAAACTCAGCCACGATCTCGCATACTTCAGATTCTTTGATCATATCGCCTTTCTCGCGGAACGACGGGTGCCTTTGAGGACCTTGATCGCCGAGCTAAAGAGCTTGCCGCCCACGGCGACGCCTGAGGCAGTGGAGAAGTTCCTCGAGAATTTGGATCACAAATATTTATCCACGGCCGACTAACCCCGGTCATTCACGAAATGAGTCCGAGGAGCAAGCCTCCCCGGTTGCGGCCAATGGGGCAGGACCGAGAAGGAGAGTGAACGTACGTAGTAGCGGGACTATGAACCACGATGCAAATTACTGCCGGCACGGCAAGAGTCCGCGTCAGCCTGTATGCCCTGTCTCCGCTCTCGACCAGAACTTACCCGTTCCACCAACACTTAGCTGCGGTTTCCGGAGGCATCAGTGATCCGGCGTAGAAACTTCGCCTGCGCTTAAATGTTTCGGCCTCTCCCTACCAATTCCACCGCGCGTGGCTTTGCAGCGCTTTACGGTGGTACGTTGCTGTCCGGCGGCTGGTCGATGATTATCCCGACCATTCCCGTCTTGGGCATGGAATTCGGTGTATCCGCCGGCGCTGCGGCGCAGGTCGTCACCGCCACGGCGATCGGGAAATTCATCGGCACTATCATAGCGGGTATTTTGCTTGACAGAATGGGTACCCGCTTGGCTCTCGTGGGCGGACCCCTGGCGGGTTGTGTCGCCGCGCTAGCATGCGCGGTAATGCCCTGGTTTTCTGTGTTGTTGATTCTTTGTTTGTGCATCGGTGCAGCTGACTCACTCGGCGCCACGGCGCGAGAATTCGCTGCTCTGGATTTGGCCCGGCGCAATCAGCGGGGGCGTTTGATCAGCAGCATGCACGGCACGCACAACATCGGCGCGGCCATCGCGCCGTTTGCGGGCGGCTGGCTTACCGAACTCTTCAGCTTTAAAGCTGCTTTTGCCGGTTATGCGGTGACATGCGCATTCATGGCCGCGCTAGGAGCCGCCGGGCCAAATGTGGCCGCGCCAGCGCCGCGCAAAAAGCCGGAGCCGTCACCAGGTTGGGGTCCAACCGCGCTGAAACGCAGGCTGCTGGGGTTAGGGGCGTTGTTTCATGAGATTCGGCCCGACTTGCGAACCACCTTTGTAGCTTTGGTGCTTGCGACCCTGGTTTCACAATCTCAACGAATCATCGTTCAGAGCATGCTGCCGCTCTATGCGGGCGCATACCTCAATCTGTCGCCGAGCCAAGTCGGAATGCTCTTCACTATCTCAGGAGCGGTCGTCTTTGCGATGATCATTCCGGCCGGCTTCATTATGGACCGTATCGGCAGGAAGTGGTGTACAGTGCCAAGCACGGGTGCGCCGGCGCTGGTGTTTCTGTTAATTCCAATGACGAACAGCTTCACTCAACTTGCGGTGCTGGTTGGCATCGCGGGATTCGCCCAGGGACTGTCTCTCGGCTCGCTCGCGACCTCAACGTATGATGTCGTACCGGCTCACGCGCGCGGACGGCTGCAGGCCTTGCGCCGAACCATCGCGGAGCTCGGGAGCGGCATCGCGCCTCTAATCGGGGGTTATCTGGCGAACCAGTTCAATCCCGGCGTGCCCTTTTTAGTTTACGCGCCATTGTTACTGGCATCGGCAACATGGCTAGCCCTGGTCGGCAAAGAAACATTAGAAAAGTAGCAAGAAAGTAACGCAAAGTCGTTAACTTTCCGATTGGAAATTGTACAGACGGGCGCAGTTGTCCCACAGCCACTTGCGTTTCATCTGGTCGGAAAAAGGCATCTTCAGAAACGAATCGATGGCGTGGGGATATTTGACATCGAGGTGCGGGTAGTCGGTCGAGAATACCATGTTGTCTTCCAAGCCGTACTCCGGAATGTGTTTCGCGGTGATCTCGTCGCACT
>DATACQ010000169.1:0-2972 GCA_036258955.1 Binatia bacterium | reverse complement strand
AAGAACACATGAGTTCCCGTAAGGTAACAGACCCATTGGCCACCCCTTCGAATTTACTCAGAGTGCTGAGCGTGTCGAACCACGTTCGGAGAAATTTATTCTTCGGCCGCAATCTCGTGAATAATCCAGACTACTTGGGTTCGACCCTAAAACCCTTCTCGGATATATCAAAACCGTTGCCTTCCGGATCGTGGACCCGGTACTCGGCGAACGGGATGCGCGAAGGCCGCCGGGCGCCCGGTCGAACCCCGGCTCGCTCCGCCCTGAGCCGCATTTCTTCGTTATTTTGCACGTGAAAACCGAAATGGTTGAGTCCCAGCGGCTCTTCTTTTCTTTGCAGCAGCAGCGCGACATTGATATAGCCGTCCGAGACGAAAAGTGATCCCCGGTCGGTGCGGTCCACCTCGCGCATATCGAGAACCGAACAATAGAAATCGGCCAGCCGCTGCGGGTTCGGCGTGTAGAGCGCAATATGGCGCAAGGGTACTGGAGTGTTGCGGTAAGCGGCATCAAAGGCGCGCCGGTTAAGGACGATCACGTTCCCGTCCGGGTCGCGCATCTCATGGTCGATCTCGGCCACGGCGGCACATTCATTGACCGTGATCGCCCCGCCTTCCCAATGTTCGAGCTTCTTGCGGATGGTTTCCACCCGCGCCGCTTCGAAACCCAAGTAGCGCAAACCGGTTTTCGCATCTTTCGGCGCCGGTAAGAACGCGAGATTGAAAACACCGTCGGAAAGAATCACCCGACCGTCTTCTTCGCCGATTTTTTCGAGATCGAATACGGTGCGGTAAAACTCGCCGAGCTTAGCCGGCTGCTCAGCAAGAATTCCCAATCTCCGCAGTTCAGGCATGACATGCCTCCTGGATTTCGTAAGTTACTTATCTACCCAGTCGTTCCAACCGTTCCAAAGGTTCCAACTGTTCGAACTTGAACGGCTTGAATTTTTGGCCGGTTTGAACCAACTGCGATGGCCTGGCTCTTGGCCGCCGTACATCTGTGAGTTTCTGCGAGGCACTACTAGCGGGACAAGCCGCTTGTAAACACCGTCAATGAAACGTTGACGCGGCCTGCGGCCGCGAACCGCCGCTCTCAGGTATGTAAGCCCCATTCACGGGCAAGATCAAGCTAAAAACGCTGCCGACGCCTAGCTCGCTGGAGACACGCATCGTTCCGCCCAACGCCACCGCGAGCCGCCGGCACAGGCCCAGGCCCAAACCGGTGCCGCCATGGGCCCGGCGGGATGAACCGTCTAATTGGCGGAAATCGTCGAAGATAAGTTCTTGATCTTCGTTCTTGATGCCGATGCCGGTATCCGCTACGGCGATTTCTAGAAAGTTTCGGCCGTTCTCAGTAACTCCGCGCAGAGTGAGATCGATCTTCCCCTTCTCGGTAAACTTGAGGGCATTGGTAAGGAGCTGCACAAGAATCTGCTGCAATTTTTGCGCATCGCTCTCGATGACGTCGATGGATGTTTCCACGTGCTGGTGAAACTCTATGGGCCTCTCGCGAATCAGCCGACGGGTCATCATTTCCACACCCGCTAAAATCTCCCGCAGTTTGATCGTCTCAAAACGCGCCCCCTCAGCATGGGCCTCCATACGCGCGAAGTTCATCAGATCGTCCATCAATTGGGAAAGCTCTTGTCCATTGTTGACGAGGCGGTCCAGAATGCCTCGCGCGTCACCCTGGAAGTTGGTATCCCTGAGGATCTCACCGTATCCGATGATCGTGCTGAGGGGAGTACGGAGCTCATGGCAGATATTTGCCACAAACTGCTTCTTCACACGGTCCATTTCAATCAAGCGCCGGTTAAGCGCCGCCGCTTCGTCGTATGCCTTGACGGTCTCTTCGTAGAGCTTGCCGTTCTCCAATGACAATGCCAGCTGATCGACCAAAGTTCCCAACAGACGCAAATCCTCTGCGCTGTATTCTTTATTGGTGCGCTTGCCGCTGAACGAAACCAGACCGCGCACTTCGCGCTGGAATACCAAAGGCAAAATCAACTCGGCGCGCCAACGATCGAATAGCTCAAGCCAGCGCTGTTTTTCACTTCGATAACGAGGATGGTTCGAGATTTCCTCGCGGAAAATCCCGCGGTATGAATTTTCTTGCCAAAACGAGGCTGCCCAGCGTACGGCTTCGGAGTCAAGGTTGGCCTCAAGCGGTGCCGGGCCGCTGGCGGCGCCGACATATTCTGCAGCATTCTTCGGCCGGTAAATCAGCGCCGCAAATGCAATCCCAATTTGATCTGAGATGCGCTGTAAGAAGCCTGACGCCAACGCTCGCGGGTCCGCCAGGGATCTTAAGAATAAGCTCACCTCCTGCTGGACCGCCACCGGATCGTAGTCTTGACGGTAGACGTAGCGATCCACCGCGGCTTCGATCCGACGCAGCAGCGGGTTGAACAACAACACTACCAGCACGGAGAAAAAAACCGGCACGAGCGGATCCGAGCCGTAGACTTCGGACCAGGGTCCGGCGAAAAGCGCTAATAAGGCATAGATGGCCAAAAGTAACGCGGCCAGCGCCGCCCTGCTCAAGCCGACACGCAGCACGTTCCCCAGATCAAAGAGGCTGTACTTGAGCAGAGCGTACGCCACTGAAATCGGGAAGAACACGGTTGGTACCAAAGCTAAGTTATAGGGAATCGGCAGGTGAAACGAGCTGGTCAAAACAGTGCTGAGGGTTGGAATCACAAAGCCGAGAAAAGCGCCGACAAACATCACGCGCAACCGCGAACGTTCCAGATCGGAATTCGTCGCGCTGGCTGCACCGCCTGTGATAGCGAGAAATGCGAACGCGCCGGCAAGAGTATAGGCGTAACCAAGGCGAAACGCCGCCGTCCAGATCTCAAGCGGGCCAAAAAAGGTCATGCTGATGAGACCGCCCACGACCAGCGCGCAGGCATAATTGGCGCTCAACAGCAACGGGCGAGCACGCCATAGCGGTTTGCCGGTTTTGAGCAGCAG
>DATACQ010000168.1:0-8624 GCA_036258955.1 Binatia bacterium | reverse complement strand
AGGCGATTCCACCCCATGTGCGGCACTTTTAAGTTTTCGTTCGGGTGAAAACCTGCGACGTTTCCCGCAAAGAGACCTAGACCCTTTTGTTTGCCAAATTCTTCGCTTTCCGAAAAGAGCAACTGAAATCCAAGGCAGATGCCAAGGAAGGGTTTTTGCTGCCGGACAACAGTGCCGATGGGCTCCACAAGCTCGAAACGTTTCAGATTTTGCATGCACGCGCTGAAGGCGCCGACGCCCGGCAGCACCACACCGCGGGCGGACTGGATCTCCCCTGCATCCCGGGTTACGACAGCGTTGATACCGCAGCGCTCAAATCCTTTTTGGACACTACGCAGGTTGCCCATGCCGTAATCAATAATGGCAATCATACTCACGCCAAAATCCGCCTTTTCTTTGCGCCGGTTCCGAGCGCTCTGATGCCATGCTGAGCGGAAGCGAAGCATCTCGCTTGGCTCGAAGGGTAAGCCCCAAGCGCAAAGCGCTCAACTGACCGGCGACCGGAGAGCGGAGGGCGCTTTGCGCCGTGCGCCTTACGTTCACAGGGACCCTTTTGTCGAGAGTACACCCTGAATGCGCGGATCAAATTGCGTCGCCATATCCATCGCGCGAGCGAATGCTTTGAAACACGCTTCGATAATGTGGTGCGGATTTTCACCACGCACGACATCAACATGCAAGTTCATTCCGAGCTGATTGGCGAACGCCGCGTAAAACTCATGGGGCAAGTCCGTATCAAAATCGCCGACGCGGCCGGGCCGGATTTTGACGTTATAGTACAGGTAGGGCCGGCCACTCAGGTCCACGACGATGTTGGCGAGGGTTTCGTCCAATGGGCAACTTGCTTCGCCAAAGCGGCGAATTCCCTGCTTGTCTCCCAAAGCTTCTTTGAACGCCTGTCCCAAGGCTAGGCCGACATCTTCCACAGTATGATGATAGTCCACATCGAGATCGCCTTTAGCGTTGATGTCGATATCGAAGAAGCCGTGGCGCGTAAACGAGTCCAGCATATGATTGAAAAACGGCATACCCGTATCGATCCTTGCGTGACCGCTTCCATCGAGATTGACACTAACGGAGATCTCTGTTTCTTTGGTTTTCCGTTCTACTCGTGCCGTGCGTCCCATACGGACTCCCCATCCGGAAAGAGCTCGCGTCCTGGTGTAATGCTACTAGGACAGTAACACTCGAGTGCTCTTTCCTCGAACTACTAAGGATTGTTGCTAAAACGCACCTCCACCGAGCGCGCATGATCCTCGAGCCCCTCGAGCCGCGCGAGATGCGTGATGCCCGGCGCCAGCGCACGCAAAGCGCGTTTCTCCGCCTGGATAATCGTCGTACGTTTGAGAAAATCGTAAGTTCCCAGAGGCGAGAAGAACCGCGCGCTGCCGCCGGTGGGCAGCACGTGATTCGGCCCCGCCAAATAGTCGCCTAACGGCGGTGCCGAATATGGCCCGAGGAAGATCGCTCCGGCGTTCTTGATGCGGCGCGCTAGTCTTTGCGGCTGTTGTACGATCAACTCAATGTGTTCAGGCGCGATCAGGTTGGCAATCTCCGCAGCTTCGTTCATGCTTCCGCTGACAATAATTGCACCGTAGCGTTTGAGGGCCTTGAGGCTTATCGCGTGGCGCTTGGTTGTCCGCAACTGCTCCTCCGCCGCTGCTTGAATTCTCAGCGCCAGGGCCATCGAAGGAGTGACGCACAAGGCCGCCGCCAGTTCATCGTGTTCAGCCTGGGAAAGCATATCGGCCGCGACATAAACGGGATCGGCGGAAGCGTCGACGACGACCAAAATCTCGCTCGGCCCGGCGATGGAATCAATGTTGACCTCTCCGAAGACCATGCGCTTGGCCGTAGCGACGAAGATATTGCCCGGTCCGACGATCTTGTCCACCCTTGGAATGGTTCGTGTGCCGAACGCCAACGCCGCCACCGCCTGCGCACCGCCGATCCTAAAAACCCTGTCGACACCAGCGATCTCCGCTGCTGCTAGAATGATGTCACCATCGGCCCCTATAGGCGAGGTCATGATGATTTCCTTCACACCGGCAACTTTCGCGGGAATCGTATTCATCAACACCGTGGAAGGATATAAAGCTTTGCCCCCCGGGACATAAACACCCACTCTTTCCAAGGGAGAGATCCGCTGGCCTAAGAGCATTCCAAGGGAATCCCGGTAGTCCCAGCTTTTCTGCAGTTGCCGGCGATGGAATGCGGCGATCCTCCGCGCCGCAAGCCGCAGGTTGTCCAGATTCTCTTTGCGCAGCCGAGCCGAGGCGCGGCTGATTTCAGCGCGCGAAACTTCCATCTCTCCGGCTGTCAAACGAACGCCGTCGAAGAGCTTGGTGTAGCGCAGGAGTGCGCGGTCGCCTTGGCGCCTAACGGTGCTGACGATTTCCTCCACCCGCTTCTCGATGCCGCCCTGGCGGTTTCCCCTGCGGCCCATAATCCGCGCCATCAGAGCTTTGAACTCCGGCTCACCCGTCCTGAGGACTCTGATCTTCATCCGTTGTTGACCATTTTGTATTTCGCTGGCCTAACGTCGCTCAGCGCTGTGTCGAGGCGCGAGAGTTTCGGGTTTCAGGTTCCGGGTTTCGGGTTGAAACTCGAAACACGAAACTGCGTACGAGCATATATAGGTCTTTTCCAGCCGTTTCGTGAATCATTTTGGATCTCCCGACTTATTTTAATCAGAACTTATCTTCGCAGACCACTCAAAAAGGCTGAGAGGCGAGGCGCGCGATGTATCGGCGAGCGGAGGCGTACTCTGAGTGTACGTTGGAGCGAGCCGAACGAGCGCGACGAAGCATATGGGTCTTTTTCAGCCAGCCTCGCTATTCTTTCACCCTCTGAATGCTTGCGCCGAGACTCGAAAGTTTCTGCTCGATCCGTTCATAACCGCGATCGAGATGGTATACGCGGGAGACATCGGTCTTGCCCTTGGCTGCTAAACCAGCCAGCACCAGTGCCACGCTCGCGCGCAGATCGCTCGCCATCACCGGCGCGCCGGACAGCTCCCGCACGCCGCGCACAACGGCGCGATTACCTTCCAGACGAATGTCCGCGCCCATACGATCAAGCTCTTGCGCGTGCATGAAACGATTTTCAAATATGGTTTCCGTGATCACGCTCACGCCATCCGCGAGTGACATAAGCACCATCATTTGGGCCTGTAAATCCGTGGCAAACCCGGGATACGGCAACGTTGTGACATCGACGCTCTTGATCTTTCGGCCGCCATTGACTGCGATGGTACCGTCGCAGACCCCCAGCTCGACACCGGCTTGCTTTAATTTGATTAAAAACGAATCGAGATGTTCCGGGCACGCTCCCGTAACGCGAATCTCGCCGCCCATCAACGCTCCGGCTATGATGAAGCTCGCGGTTTCTATTCGGTCTGGAATCACGCGGTGCCTCAAGCCGTGCAATGCCTTAACACCTTGGATGCGGATAAGATCGGTCCCGGCACCTTCGATGACAGCGCCCATCTTCTTGAGCGCCTGAGCTAGATCGTCGATTTCCGGTTCCTTCGCCGCGTTCTCGATTGTCGTAAGTCCCTCCGCCAAGGTCGCCGCCATCATGAGATTCTCCGTGGCGCCGACGGAGGGTAGATCGAGGTAGATCTTGGCGCCGCGAAGGCCATTTGCTTTAGCTTCAATATAGCCATGGGACTGCTCAATCTTGGCTCCCAACGCCTCCATTCCTTCGAGATGCAGATTCACCGGTCGCGCTCCGATGGCGCAGCCGCCGGGGGTGGAAACCCGCGCGTGACCGAAGCGTGCCAGTAGCGGTCCAAGAACCAGAAACGAGGCTCGCATTGTTTTGACCAGCTCGTACGGTGCTTCGTAGTTTGTCACCGCACTCGCGGTGATCTCGATGTCCTCGGCCCCCCGATTCCATTTTTCTCTTTGTACGGCAACTCCCAGCCCTGCGATGAGCCGTAGGGTCGTGCGAATATCAGCGAGGTGGGGAATGTTCTGATAAACGCAAGGCTCCGCGGTCAGCAAGGACGAGATCAGAATAGGCAGAGCAGAGTTCTTTGACCCGCTTACTGCCACTTCGCCTTGAAGACGGCGACCGCCTTCAATGACAATTTTGTCCACGCCCTCTGCCTCTGGTGGCCGCCACTACGCGGTTTAGCCCCGCATAATCCCGGAAGGTATCCGCGGGCAGATACGTGCCGGCACCGGCGAACAGAACCACGACCGCTTCGGCCAGCTCGCTCCCGGTCTCGAAAAAGATTCTCCCGCCATCCCGGAGGTGGCACGCCGAGGTGGCTATGATTTTCCGATAGAAGTCCAGTCCGTCGATCCCGCCATCCAACGCCCCAGCCGGCTCCCACCAACAAACCTCCGGCGCAAGTGCCGCCAGTTCAGCATGTCGGATGTAAGGTGGATTTGAGACGATGATGTCGAAGATGGCGTCTTCTTGGCTCAGAGCGTGAAAGAGATCCCCCTGGAAAAACCGCATGCGCTTCTCTACGCGATGCCGTTTGGCGTTCGTTTCTGCGACACCGAGCGCAGCCCCGGAAACATCTATGGCCCAAACCTCCGCATGGGGCAGGTATTTTGCCAAAGTCACCGCGATGGCGCCGCTCCCCGCACCGATGTCGAGGATTCTCAATGCGCGATTAGCAGAATACCCGCCCGCATGATCGAGAATCAGCTCGACCAACAACTCCGTTTCCGGTCGCGGAATCAAAACTGCCGGGGTAATAACAAAATCGAGAGACCAAAATTCTTTATGGCCGGTGATGTAAGCGAGTGGTTCGCGCGCCGCGCGACGTCGTAGCAGGCGCCGAAACCGGTGCTGGTCAGGCACGCTGATCTGCTCCCTAAGCCTCGTAAATAGATCCTCTCGGGTCAGGCCGAGGACATGGCGCAATAAAGCTTCGGCATCGAGACGCGCGCTTTCCACTCCGGCCTGTGCCAGTTCGTTGGCGCCAAGTTGCAGGGCTTCCGCCAAACTAGCCCTATCAGTCTTTGCGGCCATAACTGGCAGAGTTTTCTTCACGACCGCCGTTCTCATGCAGTGGCTTTCAGCGCCTCAGCCTGATAATGCGTGATCAGAGCCTCCACAACATCATCGACTTGTCCTTCCATGACCCGGTCTAGCTGATAAATCGTGAGATTGATCCGGTGGTCCGTCAGTCTGCCCTGGGGGAAATTATAGGTGCGGATGCGCTCGCTCCGATCGCCGCTCCCGACCATTAACTTGCGAGTCGCCGCAATTTCCGAGCGCTGCTCCTCTTGTTTTTTCTCAAGCAAACGCGCGCGCAGAATTTTCATGCCTTTGGCGCGGTTCTTGTGCTGGGATTTCTCATCCTGACAAGAAATCACGATTCCGGTTGGGATATGGGTGATGCGAACGGCCGAATCGGTCGTGTTGACGCTCTGCCCACCCGGACCGGAGGAGCGAAAGACATCGATTCTGATTTCTTTTGGGTCGATCGCCAGTTCCACTTCGTCCGCCTCAGGCAACACTGCCACGGTCACCGCCGACGTATGGATCCGCCCCGACCCCTCGGTCACAGGGACGCGCTGAACGCGATGAACGCCACCCTCGAACTTGAGCCGACTATATGCACCCTGACCTTCGATACTGACGATAATTTCTTTGAAACCACCCAACCCCGTAGGATTGGAGCTCATCAACTCTACACGCCAACCGCGTGATTCCGCGTACCGGCTATACATCCTGAACAACTCGGCGGCAAAGAGCGCCGCTTCATCGCCGCCCGTACCGGCACGGATTTCAAGAATAACGTTCTTGCTGTCGTTGGGATCTTTGGGCAGAATCAACACCCGCAGGCGCTCTTCGAGTTTGTCCTTGCGCTCACGCAGCGCATTCACCTCTTCTTTGGCCAGCTCACGCATCGCCTCGTCATTTTCTTCCAATAATACGCGGTTTTCCTGGATTTCCCGTTCGACTTTCTTCCACTCGCGGAAGCACGTAACGATCTCTTCGAGCTCGGAGCGCTCCTTGGCGAGCTTTGAAAACTCTTTTTGCTGGCCCAAGAGGTTGGGGTCCGACATCAGACCTTCGAGCTCTTGATAGCGTTTTTCGACTTCTTGGAGCTTGTCAAACATAGGCGGCTAAGCAGACACTCGACCGAGGCTAAGAAAAAAAAAGGGCAAAGGACGGTCTGCCCTTTGCCCTCCGAAGAACCTTAAGGGGCTAGTAAGTTACATTCGGGCCCCAATTCTCCGAGCAGATTACTGTTTGAGCCCGTACCTTTTTCTGAATTTTTCCACACGCCCGGCGGTATCGACCAATTTTTGCTTACCCGTATAAAAAGGATGGCAATTCGAGCAAATTTCGACGTGGATGCTGCCGACCGTGGAGCGCGTTTCAACCGTGTAGCCGCACGCGCATGCGATAACGGATTTTTTATATTCGGGATGTATCGCTTCTTTCATGCCGCATTGTATACCACAAGCACCCCGGCTCTTCAACGAACACTCCCGAAGAAGCGGTTTACCGTCGCCGAATCCGGCTAGGCCGGTAGTGGGTTCTCCGATCTACGCAGGCGAGTGGCAAGTGAAAACGTCGCGCAGAAAAGTTAGAGCGGTGTCATCCAGAGCACTGCGCTTGTCTCAGTCGATTGACTTTTCACCGGCTACCTTGGATATTATGCACTGCGGCAGCATCTCCTGTCTCCCGCCGTCATACCACCCGCGTGGGGCCGTAGCTCAGTTGGGAGAGCGCTTGAATGGCATTCAAGAGGTCGTGGGTTCGACTCCCATCGGCTCCACCAAATTTTCAGCGACGTCCAGATACTTGTAAAGCTTCAACGTTCTGTCGCATTCCCGAATTTCCGGGTTGTGTCCGTGTCTTTCATCGCATTTTCCTCAGATATCAGTTTAGCTGTTCCGAGTTTTCAACGTGCCACTCGATGACTCAGCAGCTTGGCGAATGTCCCGGGCACGCGGCTAACACGCGGCTAAGCTAAGGTCGGGCAGCTAGGGTTTTGGCTTTGTATTTGGATTCGTGCTTAACGGGGCCGACGAAAATCGCCCAAGCTTTAGACCTGCCTTCCGATAGGCGATCCCTACCGGAGTTGGCTCGCCATTTTGATCGTAAAGCGCCGTCGTGTCGCTGCCGTCTTTGGTAGACGGAGGCAATGAAAACCATGCATATCGCTCGACAAACGGTAGTCTTTCGAGCATCTCGACTGACTTCGCAGCGAACTCTGCCTGCTGTTCCCAGCTAGGGAAGACCGGCGGCTCACTCCAGCGAATGAGACCATACTCGGTAAGCCAGATGGGTAGTTGATATTTGTGATACACGGCCTCTAGAAAATCTTTGAGCCCGTTGACAGCCTCGTCAACATCGAACTTGTCGCCATACCAATGAACCGCCAGGAAATCGACACGGTAGCCGCGTGCCCGCGCACCCATCATAAAGCGCTCGAGCCAGCTTCCCGGCAATGAGGGATTCGCCGCGGGTGCGGGGCTTCCGAGTCGCAGGCCGGTGGCCATCAGCTGGGGCCATAGATTCAGCGCCTCCTCGACGGTCATGTTCGCTTGGTCAGCCCCGTCAGGCTCATTGAACCCGAGCAGGACCGAACCGCTTTCCTTCGCCAACTCCAGCTCATTGGGTTTCACAAACGTCTCGTCCCATATCATGGGAACGAATTCGACCCCATCTGGCCGGCTGATCTGCATCGTGTGCGGCTGCCAGGTGTAGTACCAAGACACGTTAACGTCGACGAGCGCTCTGTTCACACTCGGGAAGTACCAGGCGCCCACCCCTTTTTTAGGAGCGGCGCTAAGGCCGCATGCGGTAAGAAAGCCGAGGAGGAGAAGGATTCCACAATATCCGCGGATCGTCGGCGCTGGCATAGTTTTCCCAACCAACAAAATAGCGAAACTGTCCTGAACACGATCTGACCGAGAATGCGTTGTATTCGGTACTTGCCGGTGCAGACCGGAATGCCTTCATTTACTTAATCTACGAAGCCACTCTCAAGCGCTATTTCAGCTCGCCGTGCTCTGCAATGCCCGGTATGAAGCGGTAGTGAACCAAGTTGACATTCAAGTTGACATTGATGTAAACGCCAGGCTTAAAAAAATGCCTATTACCTCGCCGCCAGCCGGCTGGTTAGCGTCTCTTCGATAACTTATCTCGAAGTGGAGTTAGACTCCTAGATGGCACGACGGTTGCCTATACGCAGTTCCACTGGCTTCTTAACTGAATCCGAAACTCCAGGAGACGAAGGGCTCCTCATATCGGCGAACACGGAAAATGCCTCGCGCTTCATCCGGATTCGGAAGCTGGCGATCAATATTCGAACAAATGACGAGAGAACGAACGTGAATCGCGATCGAAGGAGTGTATCATGCGTACACTAAAACACAGCAGATTAATCAAGTTTTTTGCAGGAGTGTTCCTACTCTGCGGGTCCTCAGTATGGGCTGACGAAGCTAATGTTTCAAGAGTGCCGGATCCTTCCGGTAGCTTCTGCCATCTACGTTTTCCGGCGATCAGGGAGGATACGCTATTTTCCGATCATCCGGTGCTTAAAGATGCCAGCGAGGGGCATATCATCGATGCGTATGGACCGTGTGACTTCGATCCCTTAGGTAGAGAATCAATCTTGCGACAGCGGCGCGACCATAAGC
>DATACQ010000167.1:0-3957 GCA_036258955.1 Binatia bacterium | reverse complement strand
AGGTCATAGAGATGGACGAGCTCGATACCCAAGGCTTCGCGGAAAAGCGCAAAGAGTTTCGCAAGATTTTTTTCCAGTGATGCTATCAGGAGGGAACTCGAAATACTGGATTATGAGCAACGGACAAGACATCCGCGGTCTTTGGAATCGGAGAGCTCTGTATGCGAGGGGCACTTCTTATAACAGCGATTAAGATCTTCCTGCTGGTCGTGTTTTTGCCGGGCGCACTAGCTATGCGGTCCATGGCAGCGGAACCTGGCGGAAAACCTTCCGGTCCGGCTGCCAAGATCAGGCTTGCCACTCCGGTGGCATCGTTAAGCTATCTGCCAATCCATGTGGCGCTCAGGAAGGGGTTTTTTGCGAAACGCGGTTTGGACATGGAGGTCATCCAAATGGCCGCCGGCTTAGCGGCGCCTGCACTGCTCAACCGAGCCATCGATTACACCACGATCCCGAGCGGGCCCGCCACGGCCGGCGCTCGTGGGCTACCGCTGAAAGTAATCTGCTTCACTTCGGTGAAGCTCCAACATGTTCTCATCGCGCGGCCGGAGATCACGACGATCAGCGATCTGGCCGGCAAAAGGATTGGCGCCGGCAGTTTTGGGACCCTCCCCGCCTACGAAGTACGCGTGCTGATCGATCGATACAAGCTGGGAAGCAACACGGTAATCGTGCCGTTGAATTCGACCAACGACCGAATGATCGCCACCTACAAGGGAAACATCGACGCTACGGTGGTGCCTGCGCCATTCGATTTGAAAGCCGAGGAGATCGGAATGAGACGGCTCCTCCAGATGAGCTCGATACTACCAATCCCGCAAGCTGGCCTTGCCACGACCGAGGAGAAAATTAAAAGCGCGCGGCATGAAGTCATCGAGATTCTCAAGGCCACTATCGAAGGACTCGATTACACCTGGAACCAACGCGAAGGGACTACCGAGATCATCGCGCGCTGGATGAACTTAACTCCAGCACAGGCCGCAAGAGTCTACGAGTCCGTGCGCGACACCTACTCCAAAGACGGCATCCCCACCGAAGAACAATCCAAGGCCTACATTGCTATGCTTGGCGAAACGGCCGGCCTGAAAGCAGAGATCTCCGCCAGTTCAATTTTCGATTTTTCACTGGCTGTCGAGGCGGCCAAAGAGATGGCCAACAATAGGTAACCAGCTTGGCAGCAGTTTGAAAGATCCAGTGAGCTAGCACTTCGGGGTCCTCCGCGGGCGTGCCGCCGCGCGCTCGGATTCTTTGGCTCCACTCCCCTGGCGCAATGCTCGACTCGGCCACAAGGAGCAAGCTTGCTGCATTTACGGCGGTGCCATAAATTCCGGTCCTAGTCCTTGACCGATTTCTTGCGAGAGGACCGCGTCAATCTCACGCCTTGTTTCCCCATCGATGCTCCAGCCGAATACGTCATTGATTGGGTCCAGTTGTCCTGGCCGGCGCGCTCCCCAAAGCGCGATTCCGACGCCGGGCTGATCCAGGAGCCAGCGAACGGCGAGGTGCAGCACCCGTTTGCCATGCCGTTCGCGCGCGAGCAGATCCAGTCGCGCAACGGCTTTCACGTAGCGGGACAAATGGGGCGGTCTGAATTTTGGATCCATGCGCCGGATGTCGCCTTCGGCAAAGACCGTTTCCGCAGTAATCCCGCCGCTCAAGAGCCCGCGACAGAGCGCGCCATAGGCGATGACGGTAATGTTTTCTCTCCTGCAGTAAGGAAGAACGTCTCTTTCTATTCCCCGTTCGAAAAGATTGTACGGCGGCTGATCCGAATTGAGCGGTGCGACGCGCCGGAACGCCGCCATCTGGCCCGGCGTATAGTTGCTCACTCCCATAGCGCGGATCTTTCCCTGTGCCTTCAGCGTTGCCAGTGTCTCCGCGGTCGCCTCGATCGGCGTATTGGGGTCGGGCCAATGGACCTGATACAAATCGATGACGTCCGCTTGAAGGCGCCTCAGCGAATCATCCACCTCTGCGCGAATGCGGCTCGGAGATGAGTTGCGAAAAATCTCCCGGCCGTTCCAACTCAAGCCTGTTTTCGTGGCTATAATCACCCGGTCACGCAGCCCGGATTCGGCCAACGCCTTGCCAATAATCTCTTCCGCGCGGCCAAAGCCGTACACCGGCGCTGTATCGATAAAGTTGATGCCTTGATCGATCGCTCCGCGGATAGTAGCAGTAGCGTCCGTCTCGTCTGTGCCACCCCAACCGGAGCCGCCGATCGCCCAGGTACCGAGCCCGATGCGCGACGCGATTAGGCTTGTTCCGCTGATGGTCCTGAATTCCATTTCCGGTGTTCTGCTCAATTACCTACAGAATGTTCGACTTGCCAAGTCGTTCTTAACCAACTGTTTACATTCAATTTACCGCAATTTTACCTTTTGGTTCTAGATTTGCCGTCAGAAAGACAGAAGGAAAGTATATGTTCGCTCTAAGTTACAGGCTGGCTTTCCGCTGCAGAAGTCAGTGCCAGAGTTCATCGATCATTAATTTCCCCGTAACAAATTCGTAACACTGGATTACTAAACTGATGCAAACAGGAGGACAGTATGAAGGTGGTGTCGTTAACCATAGCGCTACTGGCACTGTTCGGATTCTCACAGCGAACCGTCCACGCTCAACTAATTCAAATCGACGGATCCAGCACGGTTTTCCCGATCACCGAAGCCGTAGCGGAGGAATTCCAACAAGCCAAGAAGGGGAAGATCAAAGTAACAGTCGGTATTTCCGGAACCGGCGGCGGTTTTAAAAAATTCTGCCGCGGTGAAATCGACATCAGCGATGCTTCGCGTCCAATCACCTCCAAAGAGATGGCAGATTGCAAGGAAGCCGGAATCGACTACGTAGAGCTTCCCGTGGCCTTCGATGCCTTGACCGTCGTCATTAATCCCAAGAACGAGTGGGCTGGGACGATGAGCGTCGCCGAACTGAAGAAGATCTGGGAGCCGGCCGCCCAAGGCAAAGTCACAAACTGGAACCAGATTCGCGCCAACTGGCGTAACGCACCACTTAGATTGTTTGGCGCGGGAGCAGACTCGGGAACGTTCGAATACTTTACCGAAGCTATTGTCGGCAAGGCGAAATCGAGCCGCGGTGATTTTACCGCGAGCGAGGACGACAACGTGCTGGTACAGGGCGTCTCCACCGATCGAAACGCCCTCGGTTACTTCGGGTTCGCCTACTACGCTGAAAATCAAAACAAGCTCAAAGCTGTGGCGATCGATGCTGGAAAAGGCGCCGTGGCTCCTTCGGCTAAAACGGTAGAAGACGGCACGTACCAGCCTCTTAGCCGTCCGATTTTCATCTACGTAAGCAAGAAGTCCATGAGCAAGCCCGAGGTTAAGGAATTTGTCGAGTATTATATGAGCAATGCGCCGAGTTTGGTGAAAGAGGTCAAATACGTGCCCCTCCCTGCAAAGGCATACGCCATGGCATCCGACCACTTTAAGAAAGGCCGCACTGGCACGGTTTTCGGCGGCAAGCCCGAAGTCGGCGTTACGATCGAAGAATTGTTAAAACGAGAAGCGAAGCAATAACATCTCCCCGCAGGCGGAGAGCCGCTTCTGGCCGTCCTCCGCGTCCCGCGTTTGCGCGAGGAACCATCATGGCCGACCCTTCAGCCCCTGGCGCGCTGGCAAACCAACATGGCTGGACCGCCACACGAGCAAGCAACCTCACCATCAAAAAAGCCCGGGAAAAAGCCATCGAGTTCTCGATGTTTCTGTGCGCGCTGTCTTCCATAGCGATTACCGTTGGCATCGTAGGGATTTTGCTCGTGGAGTCGTGGCATTTCTTTCAGAACGTATCGATCATTGATTTCCTTACGGACACGCAATGGACGGTATTGTTCGAAAATCCACGCTACGGCATCATGCGTCTGGTTGCCGGAACCCTTGTCGCTTCGGGAGTGGCCCTCGCCTTGGCTCTGCCAATGGGAACCATCATCGCGATTTACCT
>DATACQ010000166.1:0-4066 GCA_036258955.1 Binatia bacterium | reverse complement strand
CCGTGATCAAGTTCGCGCACGTCGTGTTCGATGTGCACGAACTTGATCACGGCGCGCTGGAAGGATTGACGTTCAACGAAATCAAAGAACGCTATCCCGACTTCATCCAGAAGTGGCGCACAGAGCCAGCCAACCTTTGTGTGCCGGGGGGCGAGCGGTTAAGCGCAGTCCAGCAGCGCGCATTGGCGGGCTTGCAGCGCATCGCCGGCGACCACGGGCGGAACGACACTCTCGTCGTCGTCAGCCATAACTTTCCGATCCTGGGAATTATCTGCCACGCCACCGGCACGCATTTGAATAACTACCGGGATTTCCGCCTCGAGCCCTGCGGTTACACACGGCTCCAATGGGATGACCGGGCATGGCGGCTAACTCACATCAACGAGAAACTCTATGCGCGGTGATTCGCACGGCCGATTTGCTGTGCCTGCATTCCACTCGTTTTTTGTCATTCCGTTAAGCTGGCGGCAGCTAAGGTGACCCGAATCCACATATCTAAGAAACTCTGGATTGCCGCTTTCGCGGCCATGACGTCCTGAGTTGAGTGGCTTCATTCGCAATGAACTATCATATGACGCAACTTCGATTGGCTGCGGTTCAACTCGAGACTCGGAAGGCGAACTGGAAAACTCCCTCACCCAGCGCGGCTCTCGGCGTGGCGCGGCGCACTTTTTACGCAACAAAAGCGCCTAATATCCGATGACGCCATTGAGGAAACAGGCTACCAGTCCGATCTTCCAAGCCCATTGCGGATCGTTGCTCTCATGATAGACGGGTAGCATGACGAAAAATACATGGGCGAAAAGGGTTACGGTATTGATGCCGTACGGCAAAGCCGTCACGTCTTCTCTACCGGTCTCCTGCGCGAGCCGCCGCGCTTGCCAGGCTTAAAAGAAATTGCCCACCAGGATGGATATCGCCGCGCCCGGAAGGATCTTGCCAAAGATGTAACTGTCGGGCAGATGAATCAGCTCGCGGCAAAGGCTGACGATGAGAATGAGCTGAATCAAATTGTCGATCATCAGGCCGAAAAAGCCGTCCAGATCTTTACGCACGAACCAGCGCTGGTAATCGGATGCTTGGCTCATGGATGGAATTGACTCAGGCGAGTTTCGGCGAATGTAGCTGCGGTGACTCTTTTCTGTCAAACAGAAAGTCTCTCCCCTCCGGCTTGCCCGCAACCGACCAACTTGCAAGAATAGAAGAGCCAACGATTCGGGATCAACGCTATGGTTGAGCTGGTTTATCAGAATCTTGCGTCCATGGACTACCTCGCTGCGTTTGCGTTACAGGAGGAGCTTGTCCGGCGTAAACAGCGGGAGGCTACCGCCGATTTCATTCTCTTTCTCGAGCACCCGCACGTCTATACGGTCGGGCGCGGCGGTAAATTGGACCACGTGCTTGCGCCGGGGGATGTCCCTGTGCACCGCACCGGCCGCGGCGGCGATGTGACTTACCACGGTCCCGGGCAGTTGGTCGTTTATCCCATTGTCGATCTCAGATCGAAGCTGCGCAAAGACGTGCACCGGTACGTGAGAAATTTGGAGCAAACGGCGATTGTCACACTGGCGGACTTCGGCCTGCCCAGCATACGACGCCCACCTTACACGGGTATTTGGATTGCGGACCGAAAGATCGCCGCCATCGGAGTCGCGGTGCGGCGCGGCGTTACTTATCACGGCCTCGCTCTTAATGTAAACGTGGACCTGAGTTATTTTAATCGCATTGTCCCTTGCGGGCTGAGCTGGGCGGGCGTGACCTCCATGGCCAAAGAGCTCGGCTCTGAGCAGAGTTTCACCGGAGTCCGCCACGCCTTTCTGCATCACTTTGCTGCGATCTTTGGCTATTCGGAAATCAGAGAGGGTGAGCTTGACGGCGACCCTCTTACGGGTGAATGTGGAATTAAGCAGACTCCGGAAAAATACGAGACTCGAAACCCGGAACTCGGAACCGCACTGTAGTGCCATGCCTCGGCGTCATCCCGACTGGATTAAAGTCAAAGCTCCCGGCGATCCCAACTATATGCGCTTGAAGCGCATCCTGCGCGAAAAGAATTTGCACTCAGTCTGCGAAGAAGCGCGTTGCCCAAACATTGGTGAGTGTTGGGGGAACAAAACCGCGACGTTTTTGATCCTCGGAGATACCTGCACGCGCGGCTGTCGCTTTTGCGCCATCAGCAAGGGCAAACCGCTCGGCCTCGATCCCGAAGAGCCCCGCAACGTCGGTTTAGTCGTAAAAGACCTCGGCCTCGACCACATCGTTGTCACTTCGGTCAATCGCGATGATCTGCCGGACGGCGGCGCCGCCCATTACGCGAAGACGGTATTTTGGATCAAACAATTGAACCCTGGGATTCGCGTCGAGCTGCTGATTCCTGACTTCGAAGGCAATTTGCAGGCGCTCAAAATCGTCATCGCCTCCGGTATCAACATTCTCAATCACAATATAGAAACAGTGCCGCGCCTGTACGGCAAAGTTCGTCCCGGTCATAGCTATGCGTGCTCGCTTAACATTTTGCGCCAGGCCAAGAAAATACAGCCCGACGTCATAACGAAGTCGGGTTTCATGGTTGGCGTTGGCGAATCAGCCGACGAAGTCATCGCGACGCTTAACGATTTGCGCGAGAACGATGTCGATATCGTCACGATCGGGCAATATCTTCAGCCGTCCAATCGCCAGCTAAAGGTCGAGCGCTACGTCTCGCCTCAAGAATTTCATCACTTCAAAATCGCAGGGGAAAAACTTGGCTTCCGCCATGTCGAATCCGGACCTTTGGTGCGAAGCTCTTATCACGCCTGGAGTCATGTGAGTTAGTTCATCCCTGCTGCTAGTCGCCATCGCGCTACCAGTTCCTTGACATTTCCAAATCGGCCGGGATAAAAGCGGTTCGTCAGATCGTCTTGTTACCGCACGGTGCCGCGAACCAATTCGACCACGAGGAGCGTTATGAACAGACTGATGGGCTTCCTCATGTTCTGTGCCTGTCTCGCAATTACTGACGCTGCGCATGCAAGTACGGCCGATTTTTACAAGGGCAAGACGGTTCGTATCGTCGTCGGGTTTTCCGCCGGAGGCGCGTTTGATTCCTATTCCCGTTCTCTCTCCCGGCATATGCGAAGATACTTGCCGGGAAATCCGACGATTGCCGTAGAGAACATGCCAGGAGCCGGAAGTTTGATCGCTGCAAACTATCTCTATAATGCCGCGAGCCCTGACGGCCTCACGATGGGCAACTTCATCGGCAGCGTGCTGATGGGCCAAGTCCTAGGACAAAAGGGAATCGAGTTCGACGCGCGCAGGTTTGAATATGTTGGAGCACCGGCACGCTATTACCCCGTGTGCGTGTTCAGCAAAGCCAGTGGCATCACAAGCGTCGAGCATTGGCTCGCCTCTAAGACACCGGTCAAAATGGGCGGTATCGGCCAGGGAACCTCCGGTGACAACACGATCAAGATTCTAAAAGCAGCCATCGGCCTCCCTATTCAGCTGGTGTCCGGCTATAAAGGGATGGCCGAGATTCGCCTTGCGACTGAGGCAGGAGAAGTCGCCGGCACCTGCTTTGGACCGAGGACCGTTTGGCAAAAAATGTTGGAAACCGGCGAGGTAGTACCGGTGCTGCAGGTGACGGCATCTCCGGCCGCCGATTTCCCGAAAGTGCCGCTGGCGATCAGCATCGCCAAAACCGAGCAGGCCCGAAAACTCATTGAAGTCGGGGTGCACAATGACAACGCGATCGCGTTGACCTATGCCTTGCCCCCGGGAACGTCAAAGGATGCGGTGGCCATTTTGCGCCGAGCTTTCGTCGATACTATGAAAGACGGAGAGTTTAACGCCGAGCTAAAAAAGGCCCGGCTTGACGTAGATCCGGTAACCGGCGAGGAGCTGGAACGGGTTATTCATGACACGTTCAAGCTGGACCCATCCGTCCTGGGCAAACTTAAAGATCTCCTGCGATAAAGGATCGTCGTCGGTAGCGGCGCTTCTCTATTTCTTTTTAGATTTCCTACGCGGCGGCACTTTTCCGCCGGCGCGGCGAGCCTCGGAAAGGCCGATGGCGATGGCTTGC
>DATACQ010000165.1:0-2108 GCA_036258955.1 Binatia bacterium | reverse complement strand
TAAGACATCCCCGAGTAGACACCTGCCGGCAAGCACGTCGTAAAGGCTGGCCGTCAACTGGGTGCGATCGATACCAATCCCGGTGGTGCTATTTCCCTGGGGGTCAATATCGACGAGGAGAGTGCGTTTGCCCTGCATCGCAAGCGAAGCGGCCAAATTAATCGAGGTGGTTGTTTTCCCTACACCGCCCTTCTGATTTGCAATTGCAATAATGGCAGACACAAAAGCCCTTTAAAATCAGTAAGTTACAAGCAGATGAATACCACCTTACCACAAAGATATTAAAAGTGAAAGAAAATTTTTGATTCGTTTCACGTGAAACACCGTACTTTTCCGACGGTTTTGAATGAAGCGAGTTGCGGGTGCCGGGGAGTCCGGCGTTATGGCTTGATAGGCTCAGGAGGACTGAATCGCGGGTCACGACGAAACGCCGCTTTATGTTGAAGCAGTCGCGCGTCTTTTTAGATGGATCGACAGCAGCGAGATTGCCGCTGGTGTCATGCCGGAAATCCTCGAAGCCTGCCCTAGCGATCTCGGGCGAATGCGCGTCAGTTTTTCTTTGACTTCCTGAGAAAGCCCACTGATTGCACTGTAGTCGAGATTTTCCGGAAGCCTGACGTTCTCCGTCTTTCGGAAGCGTTCAACCATATCGATTTGCCGACTGACATAGCCCTCATATTTGATGTGAGTTTCGACCTGCGACTGAATGTCACTTGTGTATACAGGCAGATCGGGAACTAAACGGCGCAGGTGGTCCATGGATACTTCCGGCCGACGTAGCAATTGTGCTAGGGAAGTACCGCTTTGAATTGGCGTAGAGCCGATAGAAGCAAAAACTGCGTTTGCGTCTGCAGAAGGTCGAACAGAGTGACTGTCGAGAAAACACAGCAGCTCATCGATGGATGCCTTCTTGGCTCGAAGCCGCTGGAGCGCTGCCGCGGAAGCTAGTCCAACTCGGGAGCCAATTTCTGTTAAACGCAAATCGGCATTGTCCTCCCGCAGGAGAAGCCGGTATTCGGCCCGAGACGTAAACATCCGGTATGGTTCTGCGTCTGTTCCTTTCGTCACGAGATCATCGACTAGCACGCCTATGTAGGCTTGATCTCTCGATAGCACCAGGGGATCATCGCCGCGCAGGCTGAGGGCCGCATTAATTCCTGCCACGATTCCTTGCGCGCCAGCTTCCTCATACCCGGTTGTACCATTGATTTGGCCGGCGTGATAAAGCCCTCTGACTAACTTAGTCTCCAGAGAAGCGTGCAGTTGCGTCGGCTCGAAATAATCGTACTCGATGGCATAGCCTGGCCGCATTATTGTGGCGTTCTCAAGGCCTGGAATGGAATGCACCATGGCAAGCTGGACATCCAGAGGCAAACTCGTAGAAAGCCCATTAGGGTAAACTTCGACCGTGTCGAGGCCCTCCGGCTCGAGAAAAATCTGATGTCTCTCCTTATCAGCGAATCGCACAATCTTGTCCTCGATTGAAGGACAATAACGCGGTCCACGGCTCTGAATGACGCCAGAGTACATCGGAGAGCGGTGGATGCCCGACTGGATGATTTCATGTGTCCGCTTCTGCGTGTATGTAACATGACAGGGCACCTGGCGCTGCTTAATCCCTTCGCTCGTAAAAGAAAATGGAAGCGGAGGATCGTCACCGAGCTGTGGCTGTAAGCATGAGTAATCAATAGTTCGGCCGTCCAGTCTCGGACATGTGCCGGTCTTGAGGCGGCCAACTTTGAATCCGAGACTAACGAGGGATTCACTGAGCCCCGCAACAGCAAAATCACCGGCCCGGCCAGCGGAATAATTCCGGTCGCCAACATGGATGAGACCTTTGAGAAAGGTTCCCGTGGTCAATATCACGCGATGACCTGCAAACACTTCGCCGATCTGCGTCTCCACGCCTTTTACTTCGCCGTCTGCGACAATAAGGCGTTCTACGCTTCCTTGGCGCAAGGATAAGCGCGCACAGTTCTCCAGCACCCGCTTCATCCTCGCTCGATAAAGTGCTTTGTCGGCTTGTGCTCTGGACGCACGAACGGCCGGCCCCTTTTTAGTGTTGAGAATTCTGAACTGAATCCCGGTCTCATCAATGGCTTGAGCCA
>DATACQ010000164.1:0-2623 GCA_036258955.1 Binatia bacterium | reverse complement strand
AGGATCCCGCCGGCTTGCACGAAACGGTGGATGAATTCGTTGGCTTTTTCATAGCCCGTTCGGGCTTGCTGAAGCTGCTCAGGGGTATAGCGTTTTAACAACTTATCATAAGCGTTGTCGGTTACCGCGCGGACCGCAGCCGGCAGATCGGCATTGGAATTGTTCAGGATTTCATTTTCTCTTTCTCTGAAGCGCTTGGCGCTTGGGGAAAGCGGACGCAGCCATTTGGCGATCGTGGGTGTCCACGCAACTCCGCGCTGCACCATCGCGTCGATCACCGGCTCATAATTTTCCGTCTGGTAATAAGCTCCAGCGAGCTCCTGATCGATTACGCCACCCAGTCGGTCTTCCGCCAGCTTGCGCCTGGCAGGCGGGTACGGAATGGAACTGTAGCCAACCGACCAGATATGCTCAATGGCGTCAACACCCGCCTGGACCGATCCCAAGACATCCCAACTGTGCGCTGCTACCCGTATGCCCAGGTCATGGGCCTCTTCCACCGCAACTTTCACCAGGTCCATTGAGAGAAACTCGTTGACTTTCAGTATCTCGCATCCCAGTTCTTTTTTCCGCTGGACCGCTTTGCGCACTTCTTCCGCCGTTCGGACAATGATATTGTCGCGGGCTGTTCGCGACCCAAATGCATCGTGGCCGGTGCCGACACCACCGATGGCCCGGCCGGACATCCAGATGCGCGGACCGCGAATCTTCCCGAGAGCTGTGCCCTGTTTTTGCGCCAGGGTCCAGGGGCCGTCCTGGTAGAGCTCAATATTAGCGCATGTCGTTATTCCCAGGTGAAGGTAAAGCTCGCCATGGAAATCCTCCAAATGGCCATGACCGTCGATAAAGCCCGGCAGCACGGTCTTGCCTTTTACATCGATTATTTCTGCGTCGGCAGGGAGAGGAACTTGCCCGCTCTTCCCAACGGCTTCAAACCTGCCGGCTCGAATAACGATAGCGCAATCATCAAGTGCCGGCCGGCCGGTGCCGTCGATCAATTTTCCGCCCTGCACCATCAGTGCTTTCTCTGTCATGTTGCTTTCCTTCTTCACCCGATCTGCACGGATGTATATGACACTGCCGGCAGCTCGTTGAAAAACGCCTGGTATTCTTCATTGTGCACCGTATTTGACGAGCCGCTTCAATGTCAACGAGCGGCGGCGGTCTAAGTCGGAACTTGACTTCTTGCTCATGAAGGTGTGAATCTTGCCGCGTGGGTCGACCAACGGATTGCGTAGAAGCACTAACAAGGAGAATGGTATGTCGAGACTGTTGATCATGGCGTTGGCCGCGCTGTTTTTCTTCACATTCACTCCCTTTTCGGCGCGTGGCCAATCGTCCACCGAACTGCCGGAGGGCGAGGGTAAGCAGTTAGTCCAGGGGATGTGCACGGCGTGCCACGACACTAACCAGATCACGAGGAGCTCCGGGTACACGCGTGAGGGGTGGCGCGAGTTGATCCAGACGATGATCAACTTGTCCGGAACTCCGGCCAGCGAGACGATAACGACCTACTTGGCGGCGCACTTCCCCGCGCGCGAGGATCGTAAGCCGACCCTTGTGCGTGGCGAGTCAGCAATCACTTTTCGGGAATGGAAGGTCCCCACGCTCGGCCAACGCTCGCGCGATCCGGTGCAGGCACCTGATGGATCCATATGGTATGCCGGCCAATATGGCAATCTCGTAGGCCGGATCAATCCCCAGACCAGTGAAATCACAGAGTATACGTTGCCGGAAAAGGCGCTACCCCACAGTGTTACTCCCGACCGCGAAGGCAACATCTGGTACACGGGAAACGGGAACGGCACTATAGGCAAACTCGACCCACGCACCGGCATGATCACTGAATATAAAATGCCCGACCCCGAAGCGCGGGATCCGCACACGGCGATTTTTGACGAGAAAGGAACGTTGTGGTTCACGTTGCAACAAAGCAACATGGTCGGCCGTTTGCTTCCAACCACGGGTGAAGTCAAGTTGGCGAAGATGCCGCGGGCAAAATCGCGTCCTTACGGTATCAAGTTGAGTTCTGAAGGAGATCTGTGGGTCGCCTGCAACGGCAGCAACTGTCTGTATAAGATCGATCCGCAGACAATGGCGGTTCGCGAATACCCGTTGCCTGATCCAAAGACAACCGTGCGGCGCCTCGACATCGCAAGCGACGGAATGATTTGGTACGTCAATTCATCGCTGGGCCGGCTGGGACGCTTGAATCCGAAAACCGGGCAAGTTAAGGAGTGGCCCTCTCCCAGCGGGCCGAGGTCCCATCCTTATGCCATTGCGGTTGTGAACGATATTGTGTGGTACAACGAGTCGGGGCAGAGGCCGGATGCACTGGTCCGATTCGACCCGAAGACGGAGCGCTTCCAAAGCTGGCCTATACCGTCCGGAGGCATTTACGCCGGCATAATCCGCCATATGCGGCAAACACAGGATGGCAACCTGCTGATCCATCAAAGCAGCACCAACCGGATCATGTTGGTGACAGTGAGGCGCTGAGCGGTTCGCGGCCTGGATTCGGGAAAGCGCCGCGCCGTTCATAGCGCCTGTCACCTGCTCTTTGCGCCCCAAGGTACACCCGTAGGAGCTCGTCGGTTGCAAGAACCGAGGGACGCAAGGAAGG
>DATACQ010000163.1:0-3075 GCA_036258955.1 Binatia bacterium | reverse complement strand
GGTGCTAGGATTAACGGCGGCCTTAGTTTCCCTCTATCTTTGCACCGCGTCGGAAGATCGAGGCCACCTCGGTCAAGCCTCGTGGATCAGGCTCCTTCCGGTACTCGTGTTTTTAACGTTCGGCTGTTATTTTACGGTGATAAAATACGCCCAAGCGCATTACCTCGATGAAACGACTTATCATTCCTATGTCGTATCGGGGTTCCTCTTCGCTTTCGTGATGAGTCTGGCGATCTGCGCCAGGCGCGCGCTGAGCGAGCGCCGATTTCGCCTTAATGATCTACTCGGCGGCAGCTTGCTGGGGATCGTCAATTACATCGCTGTCTATGCTCTAGTAAAAATGCTCGCGTTGGACGGTTGGGAGAGCTCTCAACTGTATCCGGTTTACAGCGTTGGCGTGGTCGCGGTTAGCACCGTACTGGCGCAAATTTTTTTTCGCGAGCAGTTATCCCGCCAGAAGAAAATTGGTCTAGCCGTCGGGCTCATTGCGGTCGCCGTGCTCAATCGCTAGCACGCTCGTGACCCCATCGGTTCCGATTCGGAACTGTAAAACTTTATTGCACTCGTCTGCTAGGCTGTCCTGCGCTTGGCACAGTGACGTTTTCATGATTCTCAATTCTGCAACAGTTATGGGTCGAACGCCTACCAAGCGGCCAAGGAGCGCGCGGATTTTTTTGGTGTAATTTTTGCCTTATAACCGGGGCGCAATCATCCCGTGAGAAAGCCAGTGAGGGAGAACACTTCTATGCTCTGCGTGATCGGCCAGTGGCGTTACTATCAGAGTGCCGCTGGCTAGTTGTCCGCCATGCGCGCAAGCGGTTCCACCGACACTCGCTTGTACAAGCCCAGGCCTAAGAGCGAAGCGGCTTGTGAGTCGAGCATCTCAGTTCCGCGGCAAGCGGGCGGAGAAAGATTCATGACGCACGAATCTGTCGCTAACATTTTAATCGTTGACGACGATGCAAGAACTTTGACCGCCATGGAATCGCTCCTTGCCGGTCCCGGGCGCAGAATCGTTTGTGTGAGGTCAGGTAATGACGCTTTGCGCTGTTTATTGCGTGAAGACTTCGCGCTGATTCTGCTGGATGTGCGCCTCCCGGACATAAATGGTTTCGAGGCTGCGAAATTGATACGCGGCAGCGAACGTCTTCGCAATATCCCGATCATTTTCCTTTCGGCGATCGATACTCTGGAGGAAGATGTCTTCAAAGGCGCAGCCAGCGGCGCAGTGGATTATCTGTTTAAGCCGGTGGTGCCTCAGGTGCTGCAAGGCAAGGTTTCGGTCTTTATCAATCTTTACCATATGAGCGAACAGTTGAAGCGCCGCGCCGTGCACGAGTCCGAGGAGCGCTTTCGGCTCGTCGTCGAAAGCATACAGGATTATGCGGTTTTCCTCTTGGACCCAAGCGGCAACATTACCATGTCCAACTCGGCCTCTGAACGGATACGTGGTTGGAAGGTGCCGGAGATTCTCGGGCAGTCGTTCGCCGTTTTTTTTACAGCAGCGGATCGCACCGCGGGTCGACCGCGTGAAATCTTAATGCGTACTGCCGTCGATGGACGCTATCAGGAAGAGGCTTGGTGCACGCGCAAGGACGGCTCCGCATTTTGGGCGGAGGTCATTTACGCGCGGGTTCTTGATGACGCCGGTCGCCTCGTCGGTTTCTCCGGGGTTGCCCGCGATTTAACGGAGCACAAGCGCGCCGAACGCGAGCTGCAACGCCTGAACACCGAGCTGGAAGCCCGGGTTGCGGAGAGAACCGCCGAATTGCTGAGTTCAATCGAGCAACGGGAAAAGCTCCAGCAGCAGCTACTCCAGTCGCAGAAAATGGAGAGCATCGGGGCTCTCGCCGCGGGCGTGGCGCACGACTTCAACAATCTTCTCAACGTCATCGCGAGCTATGCGTCGGTCCTGAAGAAGTTCGAAGGGGCGGTTCCCGACAGCATCGCGCAAAGCGCCAGTGTGATAACCGAGACTGTGGAAAGAGGCGCGTTTCTGGTGCAGCAACTCATGGCGATGGGCCGTAGAACTGACGCGCGCTTCGAAGCGCTTCAACTGAATGAGGTCATCGCCAAGCTTGAAACCATTCTCAACGAAACGTTTCCAAAAACGATTGTTACTTCGCTGATCCTGGATAGCGAACTGCCTCGGATCAACGGCAACGCTCAGCAGATCAATCAGGCTTTACTCAATCTTTGCGTTAACGCTCGCGACGCCATCGGCACCTCCGGCAGCATCGTGATTTGTACCGAAACGGTCATGGGCGGTGACGTGCGGCAGCGTTTTCAAGAAGCCAAAGAGGATCGCTACGCGTGCATTAGCGTTTCCGATTCCGGCTGCGGCATGGATGCGGCGAGCCAGGCGCGTATTTTTGAGCCGTTCTTCACGACCAAAGAAGGGAGCCACGGCACCGGCCTCGGGCTGTCGGTTGTTTATGGGATCGTGAGAAGCCACGCCGGCTTCATTGATGTCGAGAGCGCCCCGGGCGCGGGGACTACCTTTCGCATCTATTTGCCGCTTGCCGACGAGTCACCGGAGAGCACCAGTAAGACAGACTTGCTAACGGAGCGGTCTCAGCCGGCGGGCGGCGGTGAAACCATTCTGTTTGTGGACGACGAGGAAAACCAGCTTCAGTTGATGCGCAGATTTCTCGAAAGCGAGGGTTACAAGGTCTCGGCAGCGAAAGACGGAGCGGAGGCGGTGGAGTTATTCTTGAAGAATAAGGACACGATCGACCTTGCGGTGCTCGATGTGCGGTTGCCGAAGCTCAACGGCTGGGAGGCGTTTCAGAGGATGAGAGAAGTCCGTCCGGAAATCCGCGCCCTCTTCGCCACAGGTTTGCTATCGCCTGAAATGGAGGCTGAAATCGCCAGAGAGAAGCTCGGCGGCGTTATTCTGAAACCTTATAAGCTGGACGTGGTTCTTCAAAAGATCGCCGAAGTTCTGCGGATGGTCCCAGGCGCTGCCGGGGGGCGCGGCTAACCCGCCCGAAGAAGGACCGTGTTAAAGCGCGGTTGAGCTAATCTCTCACGCCTTCCACTTTGGCATCCCTGGGACGGAGCATGCGCAGGCAA
>DATACQ010000162.1:0-2058 GCA_036258955.1 Binatia bacterium | reverse complement strand
CGCCGCTTGGAATTGGACCCTATGCGGACAAGCGCGCTGAAGTCTTTGAATCGTGGAGCAGTGGCATCGTCGATCTTGCCAAAAGCCCCAACGTGGCGCTCAAGTTGGGCGGAGTCGGTTCGCTGCGTTCCGGTTACGATTGGCATGAGCGACCGATTAGGCCGTCATCGCACGAGTTGGCCAAAACTCTGCAACCGTATTTGGAACATTGTATTGAGAAATTTGGTGTTGACCGCTGCATGTTCGAAAGCAATTTCCCGGTGGAAAAGCTTGCCAATACTTATGAGAACCTTTGGAACGCTTTCAAACGCGTCACGGCAAAGTACGGGGCCGCTGAACGCGCGGCGCTTTTTCACGATACCGCCGCGCGCGTTTACCGCATTGCCTGACCGCAATTTCTAATCGCTGGATGCGGTATGTTGAATTCGGCAGAAGAGGATGGGATTCGCGCCGAGTCGCCAGGAATGATGAAGTTACGATGGCCGGCGAATGGACTTGAGCCGAGGCAAGGCTTGCCGTTTAGATAAGGTCGTCTCTCATCTTCGTGCTGATCGTTTCAGCAGAACCCAAGAGGCCGATCAAAGCCCCGGCAACGATCACTGATCCGACAATAATCAAAGTGATGCCTAGTTTGCCGCTCAAGGCGAGCGGCAGCCAAAATAAACCGGTGAATGCCCCACCTCCAAACCCCCATCAACAGTGATCTCTTAGGCTGTGGGACTTTCCTGAGTCGCGAAAAAGTTACGAGCAGGAACTCGGTGGCGAGAGTAACTAAAGGCGCGATTAAGCAGGCAATCGCCAATATGATCACGAGCACGCGTTGCGGCGTGAAATAGGCGATTAACGCGACCGCAAGCAGGGGTATGTTGACCTGAACGGTGATGTTCCAGGACTCCGGCCAGATCTGAAAACCCTCAGTTTCCGCTCCCTCATGGCAACTACTTGTACGCAAAAAGACCGAACTACTTATGCGTTAGCGTGTCGGCTGCGCATAGTTGAAACCGCGGCGCCAACCATAACCAATAATTTTTCTTTTCCCGGCTGGCACCGCATGTACTAACAATCGACAGGAGCGTTTCGCCATGGGTGCCGTAAACGGCCGCCTGATGACGCCGTTAGCTCTGCCGCATATTTTCTCATCGCCTGGCCCGGACAGTAGCCGGCGAGCCGTAGACGCTCAGTTGCCGCCTCATCGGCTTCCCATTGACTGAGTTGTGGCTCCGCTACACCGTGCGACCCCTTGTGCCCTTTCTCGATATGGCCGAGTTCATGCGCAATCACCGCCGCAAGCGCCTCATCCACATTCGATCAACGCTCGACCCCGGCAACCAAATGCAAGCAGACGAAGGAGGTCGCGTTTCGTGTTTTTCTTCTCCCTTCACCAGACAACGTGAAGTATGGGCTCGATCCGGGATTGCGGGAAGCTTTTGAGTTTTGAAGCGATATTCGTTGGTCATGACGAAAACCACCGCCGCAGGAAGCGGCTTGACGTCTACGAGCTTTTTCGTGATCGCTCGCGCGCGAGCAATTGCTTCGCTGTCGCCTCTGATGGAAACAACTCTCGAAGCCGATGGTTGCGGCAGATGTTCCCAATAGACGATCTTTTCACAGCCGCAAAGAACGAAAACGGCGGCGGCGAGTATTGACCCCACAATCCCTGCACGACGTTTGCCGGAGTTGCCTTCCTCTTCGGTTGCTGGCGTCATTGTTTTCAATCCCGAGCGGCGGGTATCGAATCGATCCGCGTCGTGCACGGCAACTCAAGTAGAGCAACGCGGATGCCAAACGACCGTGGCGCCGAGCTAAACGTAATCCGCGGGATTTGAACAGTTTTCGGTGCTGGGCTTTAGAATGTGACCGTCGCGTTTGTTTACACGTGTATCCAATCGTTTCGTTGAAGATGACTCGGATACACCTGATCGCGATTCTAGTCTTGCCTGTGCTTTTCGGGAGGCTTGGTGTAAAGACAACGTCCGGGAAGAGCCGTAAAGCAAATACTGTCTCATGGTGGATTGCTTCCCCGGAAAGTCAAAAGGGGGGCTGTGTTGATGATGACCC
>DATACQ010000161.1:0-4102 GCA_036258955.1 Binatia bacterium | reverse complement strand
GCGATGTGCCGCAAGAAGCAATTACAATTGGTGTGCCGGCGTACCGCGCCGCGGACGATGTGACTCTGCCGAAACTCATAGCGATGCCTTTTCGGCGGCAACGACCTACCTGGGAGCTGCCGGAAGCGGAAAGCAGAGATCGTCAAATCGGAAAACGGAAGATCAAAAGCGTTGAACAGAGAAGCTGAATGGCGAAATCGGAAACACGGACATAAGTGGCTGCGAATCAGGTTCTTTCCGTTGTCCGCGTTTCCTCTTTCATCTTTTACTATCATGGGAGTTGCTATGAATTCTGAACTTACCGGAACCGGGAAATTTGAACCCCAACGGCTCCGTTACGAGCTTCAGCAGGAGGAAAGCCTCGATTTGAGTCGGCGGCGCGGCGTAATTGCTTTGTCGCTGGTGGGTATGGCAAGCATGACCGCAGTGACCTTGCTGCAAACGAGTATAGTCAAGCACCTCCCTGACCCGCCGGTCGGTAACTTCGATTCCGATAGTGTTAACTCGTCCGATACAGCCTATCGCTTCGGTGTGCCGGATGGAGCTATTTCACTTGCAAGCCTTGCGGCAAACATCCCCATTGCCGCGTTTGGCGGTGCCCGCAGAGCGCGCAGCCAGCCATGCGTTCCGCTCCTCGCATGCGTCAAAGCAAGCATCGAAGCAGCCGCTGCGAGCTGGTATTTTTATCAAATGCCCGCCAGGGAAAAGGCTTGGTGCGGCTATTGCGTAGTAGGCGCCCTCGCAAATATCGGCATTGCAGCGCTCACAATCCCCGAAGCCAAAGAGGCACTGGGCGAGCTAAAAAGGAAATCCTTTGATCGGAGCATCAATGACCCGGCCTGAAGTAGTCGTTATCACTGGTGCGTCGGCGGGAGTGGGTCGGGCGGTGGCGCGCGAGTTTGCCAAAGACAAAGCGCGCATCGGTCTACTGGCGCGCAACCGCGAAGCATTGGAAATCGCCCGCGCAGAAGTTAAACAAGCGGGCGGCGAAGCTCTTGTTTTGCCAACCGATGTGGCCAACGCCGAGCAAGTTGAAGCGGCTGCGGAGACAGTGGAGAAAGAGCTTGGTGCCATCGATATCTGGATCAACAATGCGATGGTATCCGTCTTTTCACCCGTCAAAGAGATGAGGGCCGAGGAGTTCAAGCGGGTTACGGACGTGACTTATCTAGGTACCGTTTACGGCACCCTGGCGGCGCTCAAGCGCATGCTGCCGCGTGATGCGGGCGTGATATTACAGGTAGGGTCGGCTCTGGCGTATCGCGGTATTCCTCTGCAATCGGCTTATTGCGGCGCCAAGCATGCAGTGCAAGGTTTTTGCGATTCGCTCCGTTGCGAGCTTCTGCACGACGGCAGCGCTGTCAAACTCATTACCGTGCAGATGCCGGCGTTGAATACGCCGCAGTTCGGCTGGGTCAAGAGCCGTTTGCCGCGCAAGCCCCAGCCGGTCCCGCCCATATTTCAGCCTGAGGTGGCTGCCCGGGCGGTTTACTGGGCGGCTCACAACGACCGCCCCGAAGTGTATCTTGGCTGGCCGACAGTCAAGGCTATCGTCGGCAACAAAATCGCGCCGCGGTTTGCGGATTGGTATCTGGCCCGCACCGGATACGACGCGCAACAGACCGATGAGCCGGTGGAGCCATGGCGCAGGGATAATCTCTGGGAGCCCATCCCCGGTGACCACGGCGCGCACGGCACTTTTGACTCACGTTCGAAAGCTTACAGCTTGCAGTTTTGGCTCAGCAGAAACCGCGGCTGGCTGGCTCTGGCGGGAGGTGTGGCAGGAGTGGCCATTGCTGCGCTGACGCGCGATACGGAAACCGGAAAGCGGAAAACTGAAAACTGAAACCTGCAAACGGCCGCCCCGCTCTCCTTCTGCTTTCATCGTTTCCTGATTTCCGTTTTCCTGTTTCACCCCTCCCGCTCACCTCAACCCGGATTCCGCAGTTGAACCTATTAATAGCTACCGCGACAACGAGGGCGAACCTGAAGTAGCGAAGACATCCAAGCGTGCAGCTTCAAAGTCATTTTCGCCTTTTCGCTGCCGATGGCTTAAGTTTTGGCAGGGCACAAGTACCGCTGATCGACGTCCGGTCAGAGGCAGAAACTATTGTCTTCGCTACGGAAGGTTTGCTCCTCGCCTCCGTATCAGACCCAACTGCGGAATCGGGGTCAAGGAAGAAACTGCTCGAGTTTGACCCTTCCGGAGCGGGCATTGAGAGGCGCCCAGAGATCACCGACTTTTTCTACTCTCTGCCGGACATTATCAATGCGAAAGTCCTCTATTCGTAGGCCGTGCTCGATTTCTTTCCAGGTAACCGGCGTGGAGACCGTCGCCCTGGGCGTTGGCCGCACGGAATAGACCGACGCGAGAGTTCGGCCCCAAGCGTTCTGGTTGTAATCTACCAGGACGTGCTTAGTCGGGCGTTTTTCGATGCGATACTCGGCCGTAATGAGTTTCGGCTTGAGACGAGCGATATTTTGGGCGAAGGCTTTTGCGAAAGCCCAAACTTCCTTCTGATTGGGACCACGCACGATGGGAACGTAGATGTGCAATCCCTTGGAGCCGGTAGTCTTTACAACGTTCGGCATTTCCAGCCGGTCCAGTGCATCGTGGATGATGAGAGCGGTCTCGAGAACCTGTTCGAAAGTGGCACCTTTCACGGGATCGAGATCAAAATGCAAGTAGTCGGGCCGGTCCACGTCGTCACATCGGGCATACCATTGATTGAGATCGATGCAGCCGAGATTAACCACCCAGAGAAGTGATAAGAGATCCTGGATGACAGGGAAATCGATCACGTTTCTGGAAGCGTGTTCGATCGAGCATGTTTCGATCCATTCGGGGCGCGGCAAGGGAGCCCGCTTCATAAAAAAGAAATTTCCCGCAGCCCCGTGGGGGTAGCGTTTCATGACCATAGCTCGGCCCCGCAAGTGCGGCAGAACAAACGGCGCCATATCTGCATAGTATTGAAGTAGATCGCCTTTGGTAATGCCCAATTCGGGCCAAAAAAATTTCTGCAGATTGGTTAGTGCCACCGTACGATCCTGCAGCCGGAGTTCCACGGCGTCTCGGTCCCTTGGAATCCTAACTTCCGGAATGCCGCGTTGCGCCGGCCCGGTACCCGTAGCACTGTGTCGCGCAGGATGGCGCGTGCGCGTCGCCATCTTTTCAGCGCCCGGGGCTCCATCGGCCGGGGCGCTCGCCTGAGCTACTTTCCGCCGCAAACTTCCTCCATTCGACTCTCAGATATTAAATCTAGCTTCTCAACTCGTTCAGCAATTAGCATGCCTTCAGTGGTTTCGGATTCGCGCGCCTCGAACGGACTGGAACGTCTAGAATACAAATGGAACGCAGGGGCGTCTCCTGCTTGACTCGCCTGCCTCGCCTGCTACTCTAGCAAGAAGATGTGGAGTCGGCTTACCGCGGCAGCGATGACTTCAGTGTTTTTGTTTGCAGCCCTTGTTTCGCTTGCCGGTGAGATAACGCCAGGTGAGCTGTTTGCGGGTGTGAACGCCGAGCCGACGGAGCTGTCCATTCATGCAATGAAGGATTCGCAGTCGCCGGACTATCCGACCGCGACGTCCAACCGGTCCTTGCGGAAGCGAGCCTCGAGTCGAGCACTATTCGTGGAGCGGCTCGCGGCCGTGGTTTCCTTATCTTCTTTCTCCAGCCTTGTTCACGTCTCCAACGATCATCGTACGTCACTGAAAGCTCTCTACCAGCATCAAACCAGCCTACGCATTTAGCGGCCGTTCTCCCGCATTTTCCGGCATGGCCCGAAACTCTGGTTGACGAGCCGATTCTCAAGGCTCGCGCTCCTAGGCGAGGTTTTCGGTATTACCGGACTCAGCTGCCTGAGCCCAACCTTGCGTACTACGATGCGTACCACGACGCCAGTGCCGGTTCGACTCAATTATTGTCGCATTCGTATGCGGAGACCGGTTTATGGTATCGGAATACACTTTATCCCTGATCGCGTTCAATGTTCTCGTTCTCGGTATGCTCGCCCTCGATTTAGTAGTTTTTCATCGAAAGGCTCACGTAGTCTCGTTGCGTGAAGCGGCAACCTGGAGCGTTGTTTGGATCTGTTTGGCTCTC
>DATACQ010000160.1:0-3279 GCA_036258955.1 Binatia bacterium | reverse complement strand
CTTGATAACAGCATAAACACTCCTTTTCATATTGGTTAGACGCGAAACGTCCCATAATCATACAATTCCATTCGCCACGCCTTAGGATAAATTTGGCCTGTAAGCCTGTCGAAGCTCTTTCGGCTTCAGGAGCCTGCTAATGTGATGGAATTAAACTTGGCAATAATCAAGTGTGTTCGGGACGGCTGGCGTTAGGCACATGCCCGTCAACGAAGAACTCGCATGCAATTGCCGAGTACGTATTTTTTCAGCAGCGTGCGAGCTATTCGGTTAAGATGCGACGGACTCGATCCATGACATCGCGCGGTTGGCTCATGAGATCTTTCAGCAGGTTCTGCAGATCTTCGCCCGGCGTATGCTCCATATCCATCTGGCCCTTTTTGGCCTCTTCAATCAGTCCGGGATCTCTCATCGCTTTGGCATAAGCATCGCGCAGCATTCTCACTCGCTCCGGCGGATTTCCGGGGCCTGCCACCATCGGGCGACCAAACTCACCGCTCGCCATAATAACACGCGCTGCGTTGCGCATGATTTCCGGAGTTTTGTATTGATCCATGAGTTCGAACAGTGTGGGCGCGTCGCCCATGCGCGGGTCGCGCTTTGGCCCGCTTTGCAAAATGTGGCGGTCAAATCCCTTCTTGTGCCATGTGTCGAAGGGCTCGCGGCCAAAATGAGGTGGAATATCCATGCCCCGGCAAACAATCTCGCCGCGCTCCACCGCCACATCGACTTCACTGCCGCCCTGATATCCTGTTACCGTGGCGAGTTTAGCTTTGAAAGCCTCGTCCATGATTCTGGCTAGAAGATATCCTGTGCTTGCGGTGCCGGTTGAGCCGCATTTGGGCGGCTCGCTGGCTTTAATGATGTCGGCGACGCTCTTGATCGGAGAATCCGCGCGGAAATAGAGCATCGTCAACGCTTTTTCCTGGGTTCCGATGAATTCGAATTTGCGCACGTCGAATTTAACTTCTTTACGGCCGACGATTTGGTCGAGGTAGAGGCTGTTGATCGGCACGAGCAGGGTGAGGCCATCGCTCTTCGCCACGTTGTAAACATAATTTGCTGCAATCACCGAACTCGCGCCCGGCATGTTTTGCACGACGAAGTTAGGCGTGCCGGGGATATATTTCGGCATATAGCGGGAGAGCAATCTTGCCCAGCGGTCATAAAAACCGCCGGGTGTAAAGCCGACGACCACGCGAATGGTCTTGTCCTGGTAAAATGGCGTGCCTTGCGCTCTTACCGTCAGTGCGGAGAAGACAATCATGAGGAGGGCGAGAAAAAAGGTTCCCATAACGCTGCTGCCTTTCTCGGTTAAGTAAGAAAATCCAAAAAACCTTGCCGACTTACGCGTGGCAAACGGTTAAGCCGGAGCGTTGAGATGCCGGCGTGTAGCTGCGGTATTATGATGTGAATTTCAGTCGATTCCGAGCCAACCAAAAATTCGTCCTTCGGGAAATGGCAGGGTAAGGAGCTTTACGAACAGGACGTAGAAAAAAACAAAAGCAATCACAGTGAGAATAATCGAGAGGCGCAAGGGCTCTTTGGACTGAATTTTGAGATAAGAAAAAACCATAACGGGAATGCCGATGTTAAATCCCACGAGCCAGACGAGGAAGAAAAAACCCAGGAACCAGGAAAACATGACGATGGCGCGTTTGCGAGCGGTGCTGGCATCGATTCCCTTGGTGAATTGAAAATCCATCCGCACCGGTGGCGCGCCGTCGGATGGTTCCTTCGCCTGGTATCCCCTTAAATCCAGAATGACCTGGATAATGGCCAGAACAACCATCGGAATGCCGATGGTCCAGGGATAAAGCCGGGCCTGAAGACGCCATTCCTGGGCTTCATAAACCCAGACGATAAAAAATATGAGTGCGCAAAAACTAAAAAGCGCCGCGGGTCTGATTTTCACGATGTTATCCTTCCTTCAGGCTCCAGCCGTAAAGCTTCGTGGCGTTGACGCGCATGACCTTGTCTTTCTGCTGGGCTGATATATCCGTTCTGCCGCGCAGAGTCGATACCATGTATGGAAAACCGCCGTCCCAGTGAGGGTAGTCGGACGCGAACAGTATCACATCCGTCCCGACCTTTTCCATTACATAAGGCAACGTGCTTTCCTCCGGCTCCGTGGCATAAAACCAGTTCCCCGCGGTCATATATGCGCTCGGCCTCTTCGTCAATAGCGGCGCCTCGGATTGGCGCTTCTCCCATTCTTCGTCCATGCGGTCCATCCAATATGGCACCCATCCGCAACCGCATTCCAAAAATGCAATTCTCAAACTCGGAAACTTCTCCGGTACGCCGCCGTAAACGAGCGCGGCACAGTCGATGAGAGTTTCCACGGGACGTCCAATCGTGTGGCGAAACAAAAATGTGTCGAAGCGAATTTCGCCGGCCGGCCCCTGGCGCGAGTTGTGGATTAGCAGGGGGCGATTGAGCCTTTGCAGCTCTTCGTAAATCGGCCAGAACTGCGGCTGACCAATATGATCCTTCAAACCGAAGGTGCCTACCGTAATGCCTGCGAGGCCGAGCCCGGTGATTGCCCGCTGGATCTCCTTGCACGCGGCATCGACGTCCTGGAACGGCACGAGTCCGACTGCTTTGAGGCGCGGGCTTTCACTGCATACGCTGGCGACCCAATCGTTATAGGCGCGGCAGTACGCGGCGGCATAGTCTTTTTCGGGCGTCTGGGTAATGCCGAAACCGCTGGTTGGGAACAACACTGAAATATCGATCCCTTCTTTATCCATGTCGCGTAACCGAGTCGGCACATCATCGACGCGCAAACCGAGCTTGCCGAACATGCTGGAATCCCAAACATCATTGGGCAGAAGCGCTCCCTGACGGCGGCAATAAGGCTCCGCCATGAACTTGCGAATCTCTGTATCACGGTCGCGCACGTGACCGTCTGCGTCGATCACGGTAACATCAGCTAAGCTCGTTGTTTCCACGATTTACCTCTCGATATGATTTGACTTGCACGCAACGCAATCCTGACTATATCGCGCACCGATTATCATACGAGCTAGGTTGCGGCAATGGGAAGGGGAGCCAACGCCAAACTCGCCGGGAGTCGTCCGAAACGGCTTGCGCTTAGCGGGCCACGACTGATCCGGGATCTTTCGTCTTCGGCTGTGTGAAACGTTCGATCGTGGTTCGACACGCCTGCCCACAGCGGAAAGAGGATCGTTACAACGCAATGGCTAACCGCTCGCCCAGAGCTCGTACAACAAGTTTGACACGATCTCTTGCTCAGGAGGACAGAAAACGATCGGC
>DATACQ010000159.1:0-3108 GCA_036258955.1 Binatia bacterium | reverse complement strand
AGTAAGAGACTTCGAGTCATCACCTTGTCCGTGGGACTCGGAGAATCCACCGTCGAAGTCTCTTACTGTTTCTTCCAATTGCTTCGTGCTGTCGAGCTCCCGCCAAGGCCATTTGGTGCAATGAGTTCTGTTTGTGTTAGAGCCGGAATCATCCACTATAACGACCAAAGTTCTTTCTAGATGGTGGAGTAATGCAGCTAGAGCGGCCGGGGCCATCATCTGAAAGCAGCGTTCGAGCTTGCAGCGCATCAACAGCGTAGAATTCTGAGCATGGGCAAAGATATTGTCCTGTTCGATATCGACGGCACACTGTCTGATGTTTCAGAGCGCATCCACCACCTGCAGAAAAAGCCGAAAGACTGGAATGCCTTCTTCGCAGGCATTGCCCAGGATAAGGCTGTCAGTTCAATGGTCCGCTTGTGCAACATTCTATATTCCTCAGGTGTACAAGTGATGCTGTGCTCAGGACGCAGCGAGGAGCACCGTAAGGAAACGGTCGGATGGGTGGCGCGGCAAAGAGTTAACTATCACCGGTTGTTACTACGAAGGAACGGTGACAGGAGAACTGACGTCCTCGTCAAGCGCGAGATGCTGGCCGGAATCGATAAGAACAAGATTCTCTTCGTCGTCGAAGACAGAAGCCGCGTGGTCGCCATGTGGCGCGCCGAAGGGCTAGTCTGCTTGCAATGCGCCCCCGGAGAGTTCTAATCACGCTAATGTTGCCGACACGAAAGCGCTCAAGAATGCTCCGCTAACCCGCGGATCACGGACATCCAAGACAAAACGGATCATAAATCACGAGCGCTATGAAAATCGGGTTGAGCCCCTTGCAGGGGCAGGCGAGCTTCGAGGAGACGCTGCGCCAATGCGAGAGGGCCGAGGCGGCGGGATTTGACTCGATTTGGCTCGGCGAGCACCACAACAATCCGGTCTTATCTCCGGCGCCGCTCATCGGACTCGCCGCGATCGCTAGCCGGACAACGCGTATCCGCTTGGGAACGGGCGTCCTGTTACTCCCTCTCTACCATCCTTTGATGGTGGCCGAGGAAGGCGCGATGGTCGATATGATTTCCGGCGGGAGGCTGATTCTAGGCGTCGGCGCAGGTTATGCACCGGAGGAATTCACCGCGTTTGGTTATGCGCTCAAAGAGCGCGGCGGTAGGCTGGAGGAGAGCGCTACCCTGCTGCGCCGCCTCTGGACTGAAGAAAACGTCACCCATCGCGGTAAGTACTACCAACTAGAGAATGCCACGGTCGCGCCCCGTCCGGTGCAGCAACTCAGCCCGCCTATTTGGTTCGGCGCCTGGGCGGAGCCGGCGATCCGGCGGGCCGCGCGTCTCGGAGATGGCTGGCTAATTGGACCATCGGCCGATCTCGAAGAGATCGCGCCCTGCGCAGCGCTCTATCGCGCAGCCTGCAATGAGGTGGCGAATCGCGAAGGCGAGGTGGCTTTATTCCGTTACGTGTTCGTAGCTAAGAGCGCAAAGGAGGCGATCAGCACGGCGGAAACTCCGTTTATCAATGCGTTCGAAAGCATGTATTTCCGCTGGCCGCATCCAGTGGTCAAGCGCCCTCCGGGCGAAGTCACGATCGAACGGCTCGCCGCAAACCGGATCATTCTGGGCGAGCCCCAAGCCTGTGTCGAACAAATCAAGCGATTTAACGCAAGATTAGGCCCTAAATATCTGGTTTGCCGGTTCTCGGTCCCAGGCATTTCCCGCGACGCCTGCGACAAATCCCTTGAACTTTTCACGCGTGAAGTCATGCCGGCAATATGCAGCTAGCAAGCCGCGGTTCAAGTTGTTCAAAACGTTCAAGTCCTTCGACCGTTGAATACGGAAGTGGGTTCGAACCATTCAGGCTCTGCTTATCTCGCATCTCTGCGATGAATTCCTCGGAAGTATTCTGCTCGAATGCCTTGAACAGCGAACCTTTCACTGAGATTAACGCCAGCCAGGGAAATAATCTTCAAGCTTAATGTCATCGGAGCCGGGAACCCGGATTTCATCCGGATAGTTCGCTTTGCGGGTGGCATCAATTCCCATCTTGGTTACTAGATGAGAACCGCCGGCCGGATCGTAAGACGCTGGGTCCAGCGGCGAGCCCTTGGCGTGGGTAACCATGAACATATCCGTATCGGCGCGCACGCGAGTTGCCATGGCATGCAGGACTTCCTCATCGTTTAGAATATTCACATCCTGATCCACGACGACCACATACTTGAGAAACGGATCAGCGGCGAAGGCCGCCATGGCGGCGTTTTTGGGCTCGCCCTCGATGATCTTCTCAATCGATACATAGCAAATGAAACGGCACCTGCCGGATGTGGGGACGTGCACCGCTCGCACTTTGGGCGCAGCCATCTTCACCATTTTCATGATGGTCGTGGAGCGCACGATCCCTGACAGCAAAAGGTTATCCGGATGCCCCACGAAGCTCGATTGATAGAGCGCATCGCGGCGCATGGTGATCGCCTTCACCTGAACGATCGGGTTGTTGCGTTGTGGTCCATAAGTTCCGGGATATTCGCCGAAGGGGGCTTCCGGCTTGCGCAGCTTGGGGAGAATCTCGCATTCGAGCACGATCTCGGCGCGCGCCGGAACTTCCAAATCGATAGTGCGGCAGGGCACCATCTCCACCGGCTCGCCCATCACTCCGCCCGCGACCGAGAATTCATCCGTCTCCAGTGAAGTGAACGAAAGACAACCAAGGTAAAACGCCGGATGATGCCCGATAGCAACCGCCATCGGCGTAGGTTGATTTTGCCGCTCGTACATTTGCCAGATGTAATGGCCGTGGGCCGTTTCGGAGAGCTGAACGCCAAACGTATCAGGCGAATGCACCATGAGACGGTAGATGCCGGCGTTTCGCACTCGCGAATCCGGATCGCGCATGATGCCGAAACCCGCGGTAATGTAACGACCCGCGTCCTTCTCGTGATAGGTCAAAATGGGCAATCGGGTTACGTCTAGATCTTTTCCGGTCAGTACCACCTCATGCACGGGCGCTTCTTTGAGCATGACGGGCGGCTGAGGTGAGTCCTCGCGAGCAGCGTACTCCCGGATGAATTCCGGAAGCGTGCCGGTCTTGAGCCCTACGGCTCGAAAC
>DATACQ010000158.1:0-17163 GCA_036258955.1 Binatia bacterium | reverse complement strand
GCCGCGCGCGCGATACATGAGTTGAGCCAACGCCGGGAGCAACCCTTCATTCCGGTAAACTGCGGTGCCATTCCTGAGGAATTATTGGAGAGCGAGCTTTTCGGTCATGTGCGCGGCGCCTTCACCGGGGCAGTGAACTCGCGCCAGGGGCGGTTTCAGCTTGCGAACGGCGGGACATTGTTCCTGGATGAGATCGGCGAGATGAGCCCAAAGTTGCAAGTCAAGCTGCTGCGCGTCTTGCAAGAGCGCCAGTTTGAGCCGGTGGGCAGCGATCGGGCCGTACAGGTGGACGTGCGGGTGGTGGCGGCTACCAATCGCGATTTGCACCTCGCCACGCGGGACGGAAAATTTCGCGAAGATCTATTCTATCGGTTAAATGTTCTGCCGGTGCAACTGCCCTCATTGCGCGAACGAGAGGGTGATATTCCGTTGCTCGTGAGACATTTCTTGGCTTTGCACGGCCTGCGCAAAGGCAAACGCGCCGCGCGCGTTGAACCCGACGCCATGGCCGTGCTCGAAGCTTATCGTTGGCCGGGGAATGTGCGCGAGGTAGAAAATCTCGTCGAACGTCTCATCGTGCTCAACGAAGACGGCGTCATTCGTGTCGCCGAGCTTCCGGACTATGTCGTCCAGCGCGGTTCTTCAGATCAATCCGCCGGGATGGCGCTGCCGGCTAGCGGCATGGACCTCGACCGCTACCTCGAGAGAATCGAGAATGGTTTCATTTGCCAAGCGCTCGAACGCGCGCGCGGTAACAAGACTTTGGCTGCCGGCATGCTCAACCTGAACCGTACTACCTTTATCGAGCGGCTACGCAAGAAAGGCCTGCTCACAACTGCCCGCCAAAACACGAACGCTGCCGTCGTCAACGTGACAGATGGCCGTCATTCGGGACCGGAAAGCGAGGCCGGTTTTTGGAGTCCGAACGGATTTTCGCTCCCGCGCACCGGAAAGTATGACACCGTGACGGTTTAGCTCCTCCTGGCCATTGCTGGCATGGCCATTGCTGCTCTCAACCCCGATCAATTTAACCCGGGAGTGAGGAACAAAAATGCCGCTGCCGCTCAGCCAGCCGCAGGAAAACATAGAAGCCCTGACGGGGCTCATCGGCTGGTTTAACCAGAGCAGCGTCGAGCTGATCGAGAAGTATCGCCGGCTCGAGGAGCGCGCCGCTTATCTTAAAGGCGAACTCGACGCCAAGCATCGAGAGCTGGAGGCGAGCCTGCGCGCTCGCGAGGAAGCGCGCGCTTACTTGCTCTCGGTCCTGGAGAGTCTCAAAGCGGGCGTACTGGTTCTCAATCGCCGCCTCCAGCCGACCTTCGTCAATCGCCGCGTCACCGAACTCCTCGGCGACGTAAACAGCGAGCGAGCGTTGCAACTGTTGGGCGAAAAGCTTGCCGCCAGGTTGAGGCGCGGCGATAGTAGCTTCTTGCCCTTGGAATGCGAGAAAGTCGTGCAGGGGCCTGGCGGCGTGATGACCCCGGTACATTTCGTCGTTTCCGGGGTGACTACCGGACAGCCGCAGAATGAGTACGTGCTGGTGTTCCAAGACATCACAACACTCAAGCGGCTCGAAGCGGAAGCAGCCCGCACTCGCAGGCTGGCTTCCCTCGGCATGATGGCCTCTGAGATTGCTCACCAGGTACGCAGCCCGCTGGGCGGCATCGAGCTTTACGCATCTCTTCTCAAGGAAAAATCCACGGGGGACCCCCAACGGCTGGCCGGGGAGATTCTTACCGCCGTACAGCGTCTCTATACCACCCTTTCGCATCTTCTATCATTTGCGTCTGAACCAACCATGAACGGCGATGTGCTTGCGGTGGAATCGCTGATGAAGGATTTGCAGGCAGAATCTGAAGCGCTTTTTGGCGACCCGCGCTGGCGCGCGCTTTTCAACTGCGAAACCGGACTCGCGCCGCTTTGGGGCGACCGGGGGTTGTTGGCACAGGCGCTGCTCAATGTCATCGTCAACGCCAAGGAAGCAATGCCGGACGGGGGTACCGTGAGCGTGCGCGCGCAGCTATCGCCGTTTTCGACAATGAACGGCCAGATCCACAAAGCCATCGAAATCAGAGTCAGCGACGAAGGGACGGGTATCTCGCCGGAAAACCGGGAACGTATCTTCGATCCGTTCTTTACCACCAAAGCCCAAGGAACCGGGCTTGGTCTCGCCTTCACGCACAAGATCATCAGCGCCCATCGTGGTTCTATTGAAATCGCCTCGGCATGCAGCAGCGGAACACAGTTTTCTGTATTCTTGCCCGCCGCCGAGGAGCTCTAGACGATGCGTAATCGAATCGTCATCGCGGACGATGATCCAACGATGCGCTCGGCGCTCGGCGAGGCCATGCGCAGCGCCGGCTATGAGGCGGAGCTTTTCTGCAACGGCGCTGAAGCGGAACAGCATCTGCGGCGCTGTGGCGCTGATCTGGTCATCAGTGACATGCGCATGCCGGAACTCGGCGGCCTCGAGCTGCTCAAACAGTTCTCCCATATACCCTTCATCATGATTAGCGGCTTCGCCACTGTGCCGGAGGCGGTGGACGCGATGAAGATCGGCGCCTATGACTTCGTCGTGAAGCCTTTTTCGTATCGCGAATTAATTCCACTGGTGGAAGCGGCCTTGTCGCGCGGTGGCCGGGAAGAAACAATTAGCGATCCTGGCGGTGAGATCGTCAGCGCTCACCCGCGCATGCTCGCGCTGCTCGAGTTTGTCCGCCAAGTCGCCAAATCGCACGCCTCCATTTTGATTCAAGGCGAGAGCGGCACGGGGAAGGAGCTCTTGGCGCGTTACATCCATGGTCATAGCCGGCGCAGCTCGGGCCCGTTTGTGGCCGTCAATTGCGCTGCTCTGCCAGAGGGCCTCTTGGAGTCGGAATTGTTCGGGCATGAGCGCGGCGCTTTCACGGGAGCGATCGGCAATAAACCCGGAAAGTTCGAGCTGGCGCACCACGGCACTATTCTGCTCGACGAGATCAGCGAGATGCCGATGGCGCTTCAAGCCAAACTTCTGCGTGTGTTGCAGGAAAGGGAAGTGGACCGGGTGGGCGGAAAAAAGCCGCTGCCCGTCGATATTCGGGTGATTTCCACGACCAACCGGAACTTGCGCGAGATGATCCGCGCTGGCACTTTCCGAGAGGATTTGTTCTACCGGCTGAACGTTGTGCCGGTCAGGCTATTTCCTTTGCGCGAGCGCAGCGATGATATCGCGCCGCTCGCGCGCGCCTTTTTTATCAAGTACGGGTATGGGCAGGCGCAGCTAACAGAGCAGGCTCTCACCCAGCTCAAGAACAACCCGTGGCGCGGCAATATCCGCGAACTATTCAACATTCTCGAGCGTGCCGCCATCGTCGCTGAGGGTGGCATCATCGAACCCGTCCATCTGCTGCTCGAGGATGGATTGGGACTTGAGGAGGAGACGTTCTTCCAGCCTCCGGCTCCCGCCGCGGACCGAAACACTGATACGCCCCCGGCGCAAGCACCGGGCACTACGGTTTCCATGCGGGCAATGGAAGAGCAGCTGATTTTCAGGACTCTCAAACAGGTCAATGACAACCGCACCCAGGCCGCCAAACTGCTCGGGATCAGCGTGCGTACGCTGCGCAACAAGCTCAAACAGTATCGCGTTAAGGAATGCCAGGGGGAATTGTAAATGGCCGGCTTAAGACTTTTCGGGTTTACCCAGCAATTGCTCGAGCTATCGATGCGCGCGCGCGGCGCGCGTCATGAAGTGCTGAGTGCCAATATCGCCAACGCCGACACACCTGGATTTCGCCCGCGCGACTTGGATTTTCAAGCCGTCATGCAGAGCGCCATGGACCTCGATGACCGGCCGGTCTCACGCGAGCGGCAGATGGATGACCTGCTTTCGGCGCCGCTTAGCTTCGAGGCCGCAGTCTACGAGCCGCTGGTCGGCGGCGAGCGCCACGGCGAGGAGCGGTTGGACGGTAATCGCATCAGTCTCGATCGGCAAATTGCGCTGCTCAACGAAAACGCGTTGTCCTACGAAGCGAGCTTGACCTTGTTTTCACGGGCGCTCGCGAAGATGCGTTACGTGATCAGTGATGGAAGGAGTTAGCGACTATGAACCTGTTTAAAATGTTCGCCATCAGCGGTGCGGGAATGGCGGCGCAGCGCGAGCGCATGAGCGTTATCAGTGGTAATCTCGCCAACACGGAAACGACCCGGACCGCCGAGGGCGGCCCATACCGCCGCCGTGATATTCTCTTCCAAGCGGTTCCGGCGGAAGGTGAATTCGCAGATATATTGTCTGAAAGTTTTTTCGACCGTCCGGACGGGTTGTTGTCGGTGGAGGTCTCGGGTATTCGCCAGTCAAGCCGTCCGGCGCGGCAGATTTTCGATCCCCATCATCCGGACGCCAATGCTGATGGCTACGTATCGCTACCGGACATCAATGCCATCGAGGAACTGGTCGACTTGATGTCGGCGGTTCGTAGCTATGAAGCGAATTTGACTGCATACAACGCCACCAAAGGCTTGGTCAGAAGACTCCTAGAACTCGGTCGCAATCCGTAGAGCTCTCGGACAAGGAGCAGCCGTAATGAATAACATCAAAGGTGTCGATCTACTCAATGCGAAAACTCCCCTCGCGGAAACGAATCCGGCCCGTGAAGAGGCCAAGGGAGATTTTGGCGCTTATCTGAACAAGGCCCTCGGGGAAGTCAACGAGCTGCAACAGAAAGCCGATCAAGCAATCCAACAGCTAGTGGGAGAAGGCAAAGGCGACCTGCAAGATACGATGGTCGCGTTGGAGAAGGCCGACGTTTCATTTCGTCTGATGATGCAAATCCGCAACAAGGTGTTGGAAGCGTACCAGGAAATCATGCGCATGCAAGTCTAACGGCTAACGCATGACACGTGAATTAAACAAGAACTGCATCAACAGTACGAACTAAAACGTGCCAGAACAACTGGTCCAACTTGTCAATGATCTCAAGGAAACGCTCGGGCGTTTACTAGGATTTCTTTCGCCGCGGCAAAAGCGGTTGCTGTTCATAGGCATACCGCTGATGCTCGCCTTCGCTTATGCAGCGCACCGAACCTACGACCGCATAAACTACGCGCCGCTGTTTTCTAATCTCTCTCCTCAGGACGGCGCAGCCGTTGTCAAGGAGTTGGAGGCAGCGAAGATTCCGTACGTGATTTCCGGCTCAGGCACGGCGATTGAAGTGCCCACCGGCCTAGTTCATTCGACGCGTTTGAAGCTCGCTGGCAAGGGCGTGCCTGCCGGCGGCGGAATCGGCTTCGAGATATTCGAGAAGACCCCGTTCGGCACGAGCGAATTTACACAGCAGGTAAACTATCTTCGCGCGCTTCAGGGCGAGCTGTCGCGCACCATCAACTCCCTTTCAGCGGTTCAGTCCAGTCGCGTGCACGTAGCGCTCCCGTCACGCACGAATTTTTTGGGCCAGGAAGAAAAACCTTCGGCGTCGGTGGTTGTCGATCTCCGGCCCGGTTATCATCTCAGTCCGGATCAGGTACACGGCATTGTCAATCTGGTCGCCAGCTCCGTTCCCAAATTGAGCGCCGAGAAGGTTACCGTGATCGACAGTTCCGGTCGGCCGCTGAAGGAGATCGTGCCGGCGGCGGCCAACAGCGAAGCGGAAAAGCTCAATCACCTGAAGCTTAAGCACGAACAGGAACTGGAACGACGCATCGAGACTATGCTCGATCCCGTTTTGGGCGCCGGTAAGGTGGTCGTGCGCGCCAACGTACAGATCAATCCCCAAGAGACGCAAATGACCAAGGAGCAGTTCGATCCGCAAAACCGGGTCGTGCGCAGCCAGCGCCAAGCAGTGGATGACACCGGCGTAAGGGGCGGCGGCGTACCGGGCGTGCAATCCAATATTCCGGGCGGCGATGGCACTCGAACCGCCGGCGAGGCGGGGTCGAAGCGTAGCAGTGAAATGGTGACGTATGAGGTGGGACGCACGACCAGCCGTATCTTGGAGCCGCGCGGCCAGGTGCAGAAGCTTTCCGTGGCGGTGTTGGTGGACGGCACGTACCAGCAGAACAAATACATCGCACGCAGCAAAGATGAAATCGAAGTTATTAAAGGGATGGTCAAGCGCGCCGTGGGCTTTGATGCCGACCGCGGCGATGAGATCGACGTCGCCAACGTGCCGTTCAAAATACAACCAGGTTTACCGGCGCCGCCCGTTGCCGCGCCGGATCTCAAGCACATCATTCAAACTCCTCTAGCAATCGGCATCGCGGCCGGCGCGGCACTGCTTGCGGGTGCACTGATCGTCTTCTTGATGATGCGGCGTCGGAGGCGGGCGGCGCCGCAACCGGAGCAAGCTTCGGAAGCGGCTAGCACCACGGCTACCAACGCGCAGGTCCAGGCCGAGGTGGCGAATGTGGCGCAAAAAGTCATTGTGATGGAAGACCCGCGCAAGGAGCAGTTGACGCAAATTGCTCGCGATTACCATGACGCAACCGCCCGCATAATTCGCATGTGGCTGCAGGAGGATGCAAACAAGGCACGGTCGCAGGCCGGGGCTGGCGGGCGCTAAGGCTGCCAATTCGTGTGGCTTTGAACGTGAACTTTGAACGAAAGCCCAGGCGACGGAAATCGTATGGGAGGCATCGCGATGGCCGAGGAATCCAGTAAAAGAACAGTTTCGACGTTGACGGGCCCCGAGAAAGCGGCAATTTTCATCGCCTTGGTGGGCGAGGAACTTGCAACATCGCTGTGCAGCGAACTGCAGGAGAAAGAGCTTGTCATGTTGCGTCAGGGCGTGCATCGCATGTCGCAGATCACACCAGAAGACATAGACGAAGTGTTCGAGGATACTTGCCGGCATTTGAAGAAAGCCAACATTTTCGCCGAAGGCAGCAATGATTACCTGCAGCGCGTCTTGAACAAAGCGATGGGACCGGAAAAAGCGAGCGCCGTGCTCAGCCGCATATTCCAGGAAGACAGCGGTGATGATGCCTACGGCGTCGATGTCCTGCATGAAATGGACCCCAAGACGATGGCGCAGTTTCTCAAGGACGAACATCCGCAGACGGTGGCATTTATACTTGCGCATCTCTATCCGGCGCACGCTGGCGAGGTATTTGCGCTGATGCCCGATAACAAACAGGCGGAAGTGGCTTATCGCATCACCCGTCTCGGCAGCACCTCGCCGGGGGCCATCGAAGAAATCAGCAAGGTATTGCGCAATGAGATTCGTCAAGTGCAAGGAAAACAGGTCGGGGGCGTCAAGCCGGTTGCAGAGATCTTGAACTTCGTTGACAACGCGACCGAGGCGCGCGTGATGGAAGGACTTACCGAGTACGAGCCCGAGCTGTCGAATAACATCCGTCAGTTGATGTTTACCTTCGAAGATCTGGGCAAGATCGATGATCAAAGCATGCAGGTGCTGATCCGCGAAGTTGAGAAAGACAAATGGGTCATGGGATTGCGCACGGCCAGCCCTAATCTAAAGAAGAAAATCTTCAGTAACATGTCCGAACGTGCGGGGACGCTCCTGAAGGAAGAAATGGAATCCATGGGACCAGTTCGCCTGCGTGATGTCGAAGTCGCGCAACGAGAGATCATCGATCTGGTGCGGCGTTTGGAGGCCGAGGGCAAAGTCGTGCTCAGCGCGGGCAGGAACAAGGAGGATGTTCTTGTCTAGACGGCTCCCGGCCGATCGCTTGCACCCGGCAGATGTTCGGCCGATGCGGCTTCCTGGTGGCGAGCGGACCGAAATCGAGGAACGGGCTCCCTCTCAATCGGAATTGGAGTCCCTCGATCTGGTAAATTTCGGACCTTACTTGCTCTTGCTACAGGCGCATGAGAGCGCAGAGCAGCTCATTCTAGGCGCTCAGGCCGAAGCGGAAGCGATCCGCGAGCAGGCGCGTTTGAACGGCGCTGTCGATGCGCGCGAAGAAGCGAAAGGGGAAGTGCTTCCGGCGGCCGTGGCTTTCGCCAATGCGGGCCAGGCACTGATTGTCTTCGAGCAGCAAATGATCGCGCGTTACACGTCCGAGATGGTGCGATTGGCGCTGGAGGTCGCCGAAAAGCTCGTCCACAAAGCCGTGTCGGCTGAACCGGAAATCGTTGCGGCGGTTTTGCAGAGGGCGCGCGAGGAAGTCACCGAAGCGCGCCGCGTATGCATTCGGCTCAACCCACAAGACTATGAGCTCCTCGCCGAGATACGTCCTGACCTCTTGACCTTGGGACATGAAGCCGGACGCATGGTCGAAGTTCTGCCGGATGAGGACCTGACCCGCGGCGGCTGCCGCCTGGAAACGGAAATTGGCATGATTGATGCCGCTCTGCCAACGCAAATCGCCGAGGTTCGCCGGCAACTTTTAGACGGCGAGAGTTTCGGGCCGAGCACGGGTGGTGTCGCGAAGAGCCCGGCGAGCGCGGTAATAAGCCGTGAACTTTGACGAGACGCGCGGACTCAACGTGCTCGCATCTTGGGAGGGGTATTGGGGCTTCGCGCAGTCGAGCCCGCCTCGCACCGATCATGAACGACTCCTTGTTTCACCCCTATCGTGAACGGCTTCAAGCAGTTTCTCCCTTCCGCCTCTCAGGCAGCGTGAGCGAAGTGGCGGGACTTCTCGTCGCCAGCCGCGGTCCGTGGTTGCCGGTGGGAGGAGTTTGCCATCTTGAACCGCTAGGAGGAGGGACCCCGGTTCCGGCGGAGGTCGTTGGTTTCCGCGGCGAGCAAATTCTGATGATGCCGCTGGCCGATTTGCGCGGCATCGGGCCGGGTAGCCGGGTGGTCGCGCTAGCGAAGGAAGCCCGTTATCCGGTAGGACCGGAACTATTGGGGCGCGTCATTGATGGGCTGGGACGGCCCATCGACGGCAGAGGCGTTATCGCCGCTCATGCCTATCCGGTCTATCGGGCCTCTTGCAATCCTCTGGATCGGCAAGAGATTCACGAGCCGTTGGACCTTGGTATTCGCGCCATCAACGGCCTGATCACCTGCGGCAAGGGTCAGAGAGTGGCGATCATGGCGGGGGCAGGGGTGGGGAAGAGCACGCTCCTGGCGATGATTGCGCGCAATACCAGGGCCGATGTCAAAGTTATTGCGCTGATCGGGGAACGCGGCAGGGAAGTAGAAGAATTCGTCGCGCGAACTTTGCCCGCTCAGGACCGGGACCGTATGATTGTCGTTGCCGCCACCTCGGAATCGCCGCCACTGGTGCGGGTGCGCGGCGCGTTCATCGCTGCGGCCATAGCAGAGTATTTCCGCGACTGCGGCCAGGATGTCTTGTTGCTTATGGATTCGTTGAGCCGTTTCGCTATGGCTCAGAGAGAAGCTGGGCTGGCGGCAGGCGAACCGCCGTCCACCAAAGGCTATACACCGTCGGTGTTCGCGCTCCTTCCCCGCCTGCTTGAACGAGCCGGAAGCTGGAAGGGGCTGGGGAGTATCACCGGTCTCTACACCGTCTTGATGGAAGGCGACGACCCCTACGAGCCCATCGCCGATGCGGTTCGTTCGCTAACCGACGGCCACATTCACCTCTCCCGCCGCTTGGCTGAACAGGGTCATTTTCCCGCCATCGATATTCTCTCGTCCGTAAGCCGCGTACGCTCCCGCGTAACCAGCAAAGAACATCAAGTCTTGACCGGCGAAGTCATCCGCCTGATGGCGGCGTACCGCGACGCGGAAGATTTGATTCAAATCGGAGCTTACGCCAAAGGCGCCAACGCCGAAGTCGATCGCGCGATTGCCCTGCTGCCGCGCCTGCGCAGTTTTTTGCAGCAAGCAGAAAACGCGGATGTGACGCTGGAGCAAAGCGTTCGCGCGCTCGCCGATCTGCTCGCCTGACGTTCTGGCTTATGGCGCGTTTCAAGTTCCGCCTCGCCTCAGTGCTCCGCCTGCGCGAGCATATGAAAGATCAGAAACACTGGGAACTGCGCGCGTTGTACAGTAGCAGGCGGGAAATGCTGGCGGCAATCGATGCTCTAGAAAAGCAACTCTTGGACTGCGGCGCCGGCATTTCGGAAGGTCAAATTTTTACCGCCCTCGATCTCCGGCTGCGCGCCGAGTACGACCAATCTCTAGCTAAGCGGATTCAAGCGAGTCGTGGTGCACTAGCGCGACTCGAGGATACCATCGCGGCGAAACGGGCCGAGCTGCTGGAAGCCATGCGCGCCGTCAAGTCATTGGAACAACTGCGGCGCCGTCACGAGGAGCGTTACTGGCGGGGTCAAAACCTCGCGCAACAGCGCTTCAGCGATGAAATCTCGCAGCGGCAATATGTGCAGCTACAGAGTCGGAAGAAAGTTCCGATCTAACGCGCTTCGTGCTTCCTGCAAATTTCCTTGCGCAGTTGCTCTAACGAGCGGAGAGCGCTGTACTGCGAACGAAGTTCCCGCTACTGACATTAATTTCTTTCCAGTTTGAACCGCTCACAACTCCGAAGCTTTCAGCGACTCACTCTTCAACGGTTTGGGCGTGGCACTCAGCTTGCTCCATGCAGTCGCGGATGAATGTCAACGCCACCTCGCTAGACGCCAAAACTCTTCTCGACGGCAACTCCAGCGAGGCTTCTGTCGAGCCTGCCAATGTTGAAGGTCGTGAGTTTGCAACTTTGTTGTCGTTAATCTTCGGTGTCGCCGGACCGGCTCAGCCCATCATCGATCCTGGAGCCTCGCCTTTTCCCGGCGTATCTCAAGAACTTAGCGCGGATCCTCAAAGTTCACGCGCAGCTCAAGTTGGAGGCAAGGCAGCGGCCGTAGACCCGGCGGCGCGTGAAAGTCTCGATAACCTGAAACCCGCAAGCGAAAAATCGTTGGAACAACCCTGGACGGCGCTTGCGCCGGAGATGGGCATCTCTCAAAGCATTCGGCCAATGCCCGAAGGCCGCGAGCTGGAGGAAGGTCCTCCTGAACCTGGCGCGGGCACTGACGATAACAGAACCTTGGACAATGTGGCGCACGCTCAGCGGAGTTTGACCAGAACTGCGCTGCAACCGCCCTACCGTTTCGCACCAACCGTTCTCATCAACGAACAAGGCGCACGCGCCGGGGAGCCACAGCAATTGTTTGGAGACGATCCCGAGGCAGCGCATCGCACAAGCTTGCCGCAAGCAAGCAACAGCCATGACGCGGCACAACCAGACAGACAGGCAAACCCCAAAGACCCCTCCCGCGTCGTGCAAAACGGGAGTTCCGCGGGCGATGCGGCGACGATGCGCCACGATTCGAGCATGACCAACGTCACTGTCGAGCGCACCGTAACTCTAAACTCGAAAAAGGATACCGAGTTTTTTCAACCCGGGAGGAACGATCAGCTCGTGCAGGGATGGATCATGGAACATAGCTCTTTGGGTCCTAACCGATATCCCGGCAATGCTCCGGGTCAGCACCTTCAGCTGACCCGCGCTGAAAACGGACAACCTTTCGAACCCTCACCGGGGGGCGTTGAGGCTGATCTGCACAGCCAGGGGATCCTTCACCGGACCGAGAGCGTAAGTAGCACGCCTGCGACCAATGTCTGGAACGAGAAGCAGAACTCTTCCTATCCACAGAACCCGAGGGATGAGGCCGGTGAAACTTTCCAAACCAATAGCGAAAGAAGTGAAGGCGGACGCGATGCGGGGCCCGTTCACTTTGTGCATACAACTGACCGAGTACCGGCGACGAGCGCGCGTGAGCCGCAGGACCGTAATTGGCATCCAGTCATAGATCGGGTGGCCGGCGAGATCAGCGGCCGAATCCATATCGGTAAGCAGGAAGCGGTTCTGCAACTCGATCCCGCCGAACTGGGTAAGCTGCAAATCGATCTCCACATGGAGGGTGACAGATTAGTTGCACGCATCCTTACGGAAACACCGGAATCGCGCGCACTCATTGAAGCGCATCTACCCGAGTTGCGCCAAGCGCTCGTCGAAAACCGCGTGGAGCTCGTGGAAATACGCATCGATCATGGCAGTTGGGACGGTCAACGCGGAGAGGGTCAAAAACCGCAACAGGAAACGGGCGGTTGGCTTCAAACGGCGCACGCTTCGGGCGAGGTGAGGCCGCGCGCTGGGGATGAACAGGAGCGCGCCAGACCCGCGTCTGTGAGACTGGAAGCGGGACGGGTGAGCATGTGGGCATGAACTGCGACCGGACGTGACGAATTCATTTGCAAGCGAGCGTAGGCTTACCGAAAGCATTCGTTGGTGCTGTTTGTAGTTATGGTGAGGTTGGGATTTAAGCCAGCCAGGAGACGAGGTAAAAACCGATGGCGATTCAAAATATCAGCGCGCCCGCAAATACGGCGCAGACGGCGGCGGCAACTTCCGGAGGACAGATCAGTCGTGATGATTTCATGAAGCTATTGATTGCGCAGTTGCAGCACCAGGATCCCTTGAGTCCAATGGACAACCAGGAGTTTGCTGTACAGCTGGCTACGTTCAACAGCCTGGAGCAGCTTGTCGGCCTGAATGAAAAGCTCGAGAACTTAGCGAGTCAGCAAGGAATCGCGAGTCGCTTCAACAGCGCTTCACTGCTCGGTAAGCAGGTCGTCGGGAAAGGCAACGAATTGAACCTCGGAAGCAGCGGTGATGCCGATTTGCACTACGAGCTGTCCGGCAATGCCGCGAAGGTTACGGTCAAAGTGCTGGATAGCACGGGCGCGGTCGTGCGCCAGATCGAAGCGGGCAGTCAGAAGCAGGGAGCACAGCGCGCCACTTGGGATGGCGCGAACCACCTCGGGCAAAGACTTCCAGCCGGCGTTTATAAATTTGAGGTTGTGGCGGCGGACGGCGCCGGTAAGACAGTGCAGGTTGGGAGCCAGTTGCGCGGCACGGTCACGGGAGTTGACCTGGAAGGCGCCGAGCCGATTTTGCAAATCGGCCAGCTGAGAGTTCCGTTGGGTTCCGTGGCCTCGATTCACTGATAAGAGGAAGTTTTATGTCGATTATCGGATCCATGTACACTGCGAGTACGGCATTGGATGCCTTCGGGGCGTCGATGGCCGTGATGGGCCACAATATTGCCAACCTCAATACCGCAGGTTTTAAGGCCTCACGCGTCGATTTTGCCGATGTCTTGCCAACAACTCTGGGTGAGATCGAAAGCGGCCACGGCGTCCTCATTGCTGACACCCAGCGGGTGTTTACACAAGGTGCCTTTGAATCCACGTCGAATGTGACGGACCTCGCCATCGGCGGCAACGGTTTTTTCATCGTGCGCGATGCCGCCGGTGGGAGCTATTACAGCCGCGCCGGCCAGTTTCAGTTGGATCACGCACATAATCTGGTCAATGCGCAAGGCTATTTTCTCCAAGGAACGGCAGGCAATATTTCTCTGGCCGGCCAACAAACGCAGCCCGCGCAGGCAACTGCAACCATAGACGCATCGTTCAATCTGGACGCAGGCGCGAGCACGCCGCTGACGTCTTTTCCGGCGACGTTGGACGCAAGCCAAAGTGCGTGGTCCAGTGCCAGCAATTTTTCGATGATCACCCCGATCTACGATACCCAGGGCGCCGCACACGACCTGAATTTCTTTTTTCGCAAAACCTCGCCAAATACCTGGGAGTACCGGGTGTCGGCTGCGCGCAGTGAATTGGACGCCACAGCGCCCAACTCAACCGATTTGCGGCAATTGGGCTCCGGCGGGACTTTGCGCTTTGACTCCAACGGCTCCTTCAATCCGGCCCTCAGCACGATCGCGGACATTTCTGGGTTGACGTGGGTCAATGGCGCGGCGAACCAGGATATCCCTGCGGCCGGTTTGCGCTTCGCCGGCTCGACGCAATATGCAAAGGCCTCAACGCTCACCGGTTTTGTACAAGACGGCTGGCCGCCGGGGACTTTGAAGAGCATCGACATCGACGCTCAAGGCAACGTGCGGGGGCTCTATAGCAATGGTAACGCGCAGCTGATCGACGTCATCCAATTGGCGCACTTTACAAACGCCGCAAATCTCGACCCGTTCGGCGACACGCTTTTCCTCCCTACTGCTGAATCCGGCGCGGCCCAGGTTGGATTGCCCCAAAGCGGTGGCCGGGGCAGCATTGTTTCCGGCGCGCTCGAGCTCTCGACAGTGGATCTTGCGACCGAGTTTGTCACGATGATTGCGTCACAGCGCGCATTCCAAGTCAACTCACAGGTGATCGCAACCGCGGATGAAATGTATAGCGTAGCGGCCGAACTCAAGGCATAGAGGCGTCAGAAGAGGTGGTAAGTTGCGATTTGCATTTTTTAATTTGTCCGGAGCACGGCGCTAGTGCGGCAGTGGTTTGGTACTGACAGTTAAGATCAAAGTCTAAAATCGAAATCAATAAACAGGAGGATAAATGGCACTTACAGGAGCATTGTTTGCGGGAGTTAGCGGCATCAACTCCAACGGTAATGCAATGAATATCATTGGCGATAATATCGCTAACGTAAACACCGTCGGCTTTAAATCGAGCCGGGCGGTGTTTTTCGATCTTTTGAGCGCCGACATAGGTGGTACCAAGGTCGGTCTGGGATCGCGTCTCGCCGCGGCGCAGCGCCCCTTCGTCCAAGGAGGAGTTGAGACGACCAACAGCCCTACCGACATGGCGATCCAAGGCCGCGGCATGTTCGTGTTACGGGACGCGCAGGGGGCGAGTTTCTACAGCCGCGCCGGTCAGTTTATTCTGGACGACCTGGGCAATCTCGTTAATCCTTCCGGGCTCTTCGTGCAAGGTGTTCAGCTTGATAGTTCGGGCAATCCCATTAGCGGCCTGGGAAACATTGTCATCAGTCAAACGGTGGTGTCTCCCACACAAACAGCTGAAATCAACCTGGCGGCCAATCTGGATGCCAGTAGCACGACTCCCGCGACGGCTTTGCCGGCGGATGCTGCGGCCAGTTCCGATACTGCAAGCAACTGGTTTGCCGGCGCGAACTTCTCAACCGTTGTCACCATCTTTGATTCCTTGGGGCAGGGCCACGATATGACCATGCTCTTTCGCAAAACCGCAACTGCGAATCAGTGGGAATACCGAGTCCTCGCCAATGGGGGTGAGATCACCGGTGGAACGGCGGGTGAACTGCAACAGGTGAACGGCGCCGGCGGATTGTTGGCTTTTAATCCAGATGGCTCGCTCAATACGGCGAGCTCAAACCTTACGGCCATTGGCCCCATCGCTTGGGCAAACGGTTCGACGGCGCAGAGCGTTCTTGCAGCGGACCTTGACTTTACCGGCACGACGCAGTTTGCCTTACCGTCCGCTGTCAATTCGCTTACCCAGAATGGTTCGTCATCGGGTATTTTGCGCGGCATCAATATCGGTACCGACGGTGTGATCAGCGGCCTTTTTACCACGGGCGGTACACAGCCGCTTTTCAGACTGGCGCTGGCAGATTTCGCGAGTCCTGACGCCATGACTCACTTAGGCAACTCGCTGTTTGTCGAATCGCCGGAATCCGGGCCCGCGCTGGTGGGCAGCCCCGCCGATGGCAGCTTTGGTACCGTTTTATCGGGCTCGCTGGAACTTTCCACCGTCGATCTTGCTACGGAGTTCGTCAAAATGGTCACCACTCAGCGAGGCTTTCAGGCTTCATCCCGGATCATTACCGTAACAGACACGCTTTTGGAGGAAGTCTCCAACTTGAAGCGATAGAATTCTATCTGGTTTGTAGTCGAAATTTTCCCTGCCGGGCAAGAGCAGTCTCCTCTTGCCCGGTTTGCGTTCTGCGTGTCTTTGAAGCTCCTGCGCTGCGCGCGGTTGCCGCCAAAGCGCTTGTCCGCTCAGTGATTTAGCTCCACTCCGGGATAAATTGCCTTAAAGAAGAACTCCGTTTTCCCCGATAGCTCTACACGTGAGGGAGGTAATTTGGAGGAAGCCGACTCAGCGAAAGGGAATCGAGCGTGGAAGGAGAACCGTGTGACCCGTTCGATAACGGAGTTGGTAGGCATGGCGAAGGCTCTCTCGGAGGGCGAGGTTGAGCAGCGATTTCAGCAGCATTTTCAAGGCGAGTTGGGCCAGTTGGCGTCGTATCTGGAAGCGGTCCGACAAACGCTGCAATCGTTGTCATCGACAGCTGAGGGCTCCAAGGATTTACTGCCGCAAGCTTCGTACGGGTTTGTGGAAATCAACAAGGAGGCCGAAACCGGTTTCGACTCAGTGTGGGAAACCGTTGAGAAAATGCAGTCGGATCACGCAGCGGCGCGGCGACTGTTGGGGTCGAGATCCGAGTCTAGCAACGGACCCGATATTACCGAGCTGCACGCTATTCTCGATAAGAACCACGAGAACCTGCTTGCTTTGATGAGTTTTCTCTCCTTTCAAGACGTCCTCCGGCAGCGATTGGAAAAGGTACGACGCATCATCGGCGAAATTGAAGAAAAGACGCTCGAACTATCGGTTAAATTCAAAATGAAGGCGAATGAAAAGTGCATTAAACTTGGCAACCGTGCCGAGCTCGACCGGCGCGTGGAGTTGGATCAGAACTTGGTGGATCAACTGATGGCGAGTCTCCGTTAACTCCGTGAACCCGAGATAAGAAGAGAGGATCGATGCTCAATACTGATCTGGAAGTTTTGATCGTGGATGATGCTTCCGCCATGCGCCGGATCCTCCGTGGTTTGCTCAAGGAATTGGGATTTAACAACTTGCGCGAGGCGGCCAATGGCCAATTGGCGCTCGAGGAACTCAAGAAGAAAAAAGCTGGTATCGTTGTTTCGGACTGGAACATGCCGGTGATGAGCGGAATGGATCTACTAAAGGCGATTCGCGCCGATGACGAGCTTAAGGCCACGCCGGTCCTCATGGTTACCGCCGAAGCACAGCAGGAGAATATTGTCCAAGCAGTCCAAGCCGGAGTCAACAACTATATCGTCAAGCCCTTTAACGCGCAGACGCTGGAGGAAAAGCTCAACAAGATTTTTTCGTCTCCGGAGCGCCATTTCTAACGGAACACCGTCATGATTGTCCCGCTGACCTCAGCCCTCCTGTTAGGCCCGCAACTTCGCCGGCAGACGTTGCGCGCCAGGAACTCCAGCCGAGTATTCCTCCGACGGAGAGGGCTTCGGTGAGCGGAGCAGTTGCAGCTAGAGAAGACGTCGGCTTTCCGGTGAGAGCTTCGGCGGATTTTCGCTTCACCATTCCTTCGACACCCTCGGCGCTGGTGAGAGCGGTCCGGATGGTTCGGACGACCATGGAGTGGATGGCGTTTGAAAAGGATTGGGTTTTCCGGGCCGAGTTGTGTTTTCAGGAGGCGCTG
>DATACQ010000157.1:0-2654 GCA_036258955.1 Binatia bacterium | reverse complement strand
GACGGGCGGGGGTGTCTCTTCGCCGCCCGGAAGCTCCCAAAGGCCGGCGAGGACGCCCTCAGCGGCGCGCCGGCGCAGGAGCACCTTGCCGTTTCGGCGGACGATCGCTAGCGGCCAAAGCACCGGGCGAGGCCCAGACTTTTTCTGCGAAAGCGGTCGTGGGAGATGGGGCCGCCTTTTGTACGCGGCGCAGAGCGGCGCCACAGGACAAGCGGTGCAAGCTGGATTTGCGGGAGTACAAACCAAGCTCCCGAGCTCCATAAGGCTTTGATTGAACTGACCGGGCGTTGTCTTGGAAACGAGGTTTCGGGCGACTTCACGGATTTTCGTGTCGCCGGCAGGGAAAAAAACGCGCCCCAAGACTCTCCGCGCATTGCCGTCAACGGCAGGGTAGGCCCTGCCGAACGCGATGCTGAGTAACGCCCCCGCGGTGTATTCGCCAATCCCCGGCAGAGTACGAAGCTCCTCGTAGGTGTCCGGCAAACGGCCGCGATGACGCTGCATAACTAGACGGGCAGTTTTCTTTAAGTTATCGGCGCGCCGGTAGTAACCAAGACCTGACCAGAGCGCGAGCACCCTGGCTAACGGCGCGCGATCCAGCGCCTCTATGGTCGGAAAGGCTCTCATGAAGCGATGGTAATACGGAATTACGGTACCTACTTGGGTCTGCTGCAGCATCGATTCGGAAACCCAAATGGCGTAGGGATCTCTAGTTCGGCGCCAGGGGAGATCGCGCCGGTGCGTCTCGTACCAGCGGAGCAAGCGGCGACGAAATACGGCAGGATCGAGTGACGACATGAATGCAGTTCCGCAAAACTTCGGCTATACAACCTAAGTCACGCTTGGCCAAACTTCCCCTCTCTTTAAAGTTTATCAAAGAGGGTGCAAAAGCTCGGCACGAGACTCCCCTTGAGAAGCGATCAAGGGGATTTCTTGGTAACGCGACGGGCGACCATCTGTTGCTCAGCGCAGCGAAGGCACAGTCTAAACGACTTTACACAGAAGGAAAATAACGCGCACTGTGTTGCCGATCTTTTTTGGGCTTCTTACGTCTTTCTGCTTCGCGCTAGGTAGCTTACTGGCGCAGCGCGGTTATCATCTAGGCTCTGCACCGTGGGGCGCGTGGATCACGCTGGTGGCTAACAGCGCGATTCTCACCGCTTCGCATTTTCTCTTTTATACCGAGACCCGGTTTATCGACGCGGAGAACCTTGTTTTCGTCGGCGTCGGTCTCTTGGTGCCGGGTGTGGCGCGGGTTCTGAGTTTCCGCGGCGTGCGGGTCCTGGGCAGCTCCATTACCTCGACCATCGTAAACACAACCCCGGTCTTTTCTACGATACTGGCGATCGGGATTTTGGGCGAGCGGCCTGGGCCGCTGGTCATCGCAGGCGTGCTGCTCACGGTGGGAGGTTTGATCACGGTCTCGTGGGCCGGTAGTACGGCCAAATACCGCAAATCGGAGCTGCTTTTTCCATTTTTGTGCGCGCTGCTTTTTTCACTCAAAGATATCACCTTACGTTGGACCCTCGGCGGCGGTGGCGGACAGCCCGTCTTCTCGGCGGCCGTAGCGGCGGTGACCTCCACGATCGAGATTTTTCTGATCAACCGTTACTTCTACCGCGAGAAATTTATACTGCCGCCGTTTGAGGTGACTCGCTGGTTCATATGGTCGGGAATTTTCACCGGCGGCTCGTTTCTGTTTATGTACCTCGCGTTCAGTTTGGAGCAGGTCTCCGTGGTGGCGCCGCTGATCAACAGCTATGTCGTCTTTGTGCTCTTGTTGACACCGCTCATGGCGCGGCGCATCGAAAGCATTACCTGGCGCACCGTAACCGGCGCGGTGATGGTAGTGGCGGGAATCTTCCTGGTGTCGGCCGGCCGGAACTGAACCCGGATTCCGCAGTTGGCTGCGAGGCGGAGGCGAGGAGCAAACCTTTCGTAGCGAAGCCAATAGATTCTGCCTCTGACCGGACGTCGATCAGCGGTGCTTGTGACCTGCCAAAAACTCTATAAAACGATCCACAGCGAAAAGGGCGAAAATGACTTCGAACTGTATACTGGGTGTATTCGCTACTTCAGGCTCGCCCCTCGCTCTCGCGCTAACTAGGTTCGACTGCGGAATCCGGGCTGAGGCGAGGGTCCAGCCGTTTCAACCGTTCAGTGTTTCCAGTCGTTCAAGCTGCTTCCAACGGTTCAGGGGTAGGGGTGCTCCGAGAACGTTTGGAACGGCTGGAACGGTTGGAACATTGCAACGTTCGTTCGGGTGAACGAGCACGAGAACGATAACGACTCACGGGCACGCCTCCGTGGCTTGACAGGCGGCTTCGATGAGGCGTACAGGGGTGGGCAGGGATGCGTTCTGGGTGAGATTGATCAGCCATTTGCCGTTTCCACAAGCAAGGAGGAATTAATGTCTACGCAGTTTGAAGTTATTGATGCCGATGGACACATTACCGAAGAAGACGGCCAGCTGAAAAAATATATGCCGGAAAAATATGTGAAACGAGTGGCTACGCTAACGCCGCGGGACAGTTGGGACCGCTCCTTGAGCGGCAAGCTCGGCACGCGCGCCAAAGATGCAAAGAGCTGGCTCGAGGCAATGGACAAGGGCGGCGTTTCAACAGCCGTGCTTTATCCTACCAATGGGTTGAGCG
>DATACQ010000156.1:0-6034 GCA_036258955.1 Binatia bacterium | reverse complement strand
AGGTTCATGGCGTATTTGCCTTCTTCGCCGCGGGGCTGCCCTGCAATCATCCGCAGGTTAACCCCGCGCATTCCGGTTGGGAGGTTCTTTGGATCGAGCGTTATGGCCACCATACGATCGATCGGCTCGGTTCCCTCTGGGATGGCCTCTTTAAAAGTTTGCGTAAAAAAGCTCGGTTCATAAGACGCCATAATTTGGGCGATGGCGGCGTCGAAGTTCACCGGATCGACGATGGTCGCCCCAAAACGTTTCAAATCAGCGATTGCCTGGTTGGCGATGCGAATACTGTCGCGGTCCGCAAGGGTCGCTTCGATCATGAATTCACGTATCACCCCCAAGCGTTTGCCGGCGAGGGACTTTTGATTAGCAGAATTCCGGTACGTCGCCGGCTTCTTGCCGTGCGCCAGAGCAGTCACATGGTCGCGGGGGTCAGCGCCCACGATTACTTCGAGCACCGCCGCGGTGTCTTGTACGGTGCGGCACATCGGTCCTCCGCGGTCGCGCGAGAATGATAAAGGCATGATTCCCGCCCTGCTCACTAGGCCTTGCGTGGCAACCATGCCAACGAGCGAATTCGCAGAGGCAGGGAACCGCACTGAGCCGGAAGTGTCTGTGCCCAGCGCACAAACAGCCAAATTAGCCGCTACCGCGGCAGCCGAGCCGGAGCTAGAGCCCGCTGGGACGCGCTTGGTGTCGTAGGGATTGCAAGTCTGACCGCCGAGCGCGCTGCGCGCGATGCTCGCGGGGGCATATTCGTCCATATTAGTTTTGCCGAGGAAGATGGCGCCGGACGCTCTAAGCTTCGCGATCATCGTCGCATCTTGCGGCGGTTTGTCGTTGGCATACACAGCGGCTGCCCCCGCGGTCGTACGCATATCGACGGTGTCGTAGTTGTCTTTGACGGCAAAGGCAATCCCGTGCAGCGGGCCTACGAACTTGCCGGTGCGCGCAAAGTAAGCATCCTGCGCTTTGGCGACTTCGAACGCATCCGGCATTTTCGGATCGTTGTCCGCCGTATCGGTGTTCGAACGTTTGGCCCGAATATTCAGTGTCATGTAGGCGTTGAGCTGGCCGGCATTCTCGATCGGCGTCAAATCGCCGAGCATCAAACCGCTAGCCGGATCGACATCGCCTTTAACACAAGTGCCATTGTAGGCTTCGATCCGTTTAAAATATGCTTGCACGAGTTGGGTCGCCGTGATTTGCTTTGTGCGAATGGCGCGGTGGACATCGGCAATTGTCGCTTCTTCGAGATGAAAGCGACCCGACTGGGCGCCGGCAGTGCGGGGAGCGCCAGCCGACAACGCCAGCAGCATGAAAGCTATACTCAGGACTGCAACGGTTTCACGACAGTTTGGAAGGTTCAAAGTACACCTCCTAGTGTGTCACTAGCGCACTGTATCCGTGACGTGAATATTCCGTCAATAGAGTATTGACCTCGTTGGATAAGAAACAAGGCAGATTAGACGTTAAACCTAAGGCGGCTTGTATTACGCGGATACTACTGCTGATTGACAGAGGTAATGAGTTCAATATTTACGGAGCCCATGTTACACAGGAGTTCTGATCGATGTTGGAGAACAGAGATGAAAGCGCTCTTATTTTTCTTGGGCTTGGCGATCGTCGTCCATTCCGCAGAGTTAAGCTTCGCCCAAGATTCGTTCTTCAAGGCCAAAACGATTCGCATTATCGTGCCGTTTGCTGCTGGTGGGGGTTACGACATCTACTCGCGCATCATCGGCCGGCATATGGGGAAATACATTCCGGGTAATCCCGTCTTCCTCGTTGAGAATATGACCGGCGCTGGCGGCTTGATCGGCATCAATCATGTCTACAAAGTGGCCAAGCCTGATGGGCTGACGATCGGCACACCGATCGGAACGATGTTCGTCGATCAGCTTATCGGCAAACCTGGCATCGAGTTCGACGGTCGCAAGTTTGAGTACGTAGGCGCTCCGGCGCAGGATACTCAGTTATTGATCGTCCACAAACGCACCGGCATTCATTCCGCACAGCAATGGTTGTCGCATCCGACGCCAGTGAAGTTCGGCAGCACCGGTCCGGGATCAGCAAACGAATCCATACCGAAGATTGCCAAGGCGGCGCTGAATCTGCCGCTCCAGGTGGTTTCTGGCTACAAAGGGAGTGCCGTCATCCGCCTAGCGTTCAACAGCGGCGAGGTTGACGGCGTCGCCAACGCTTGGGAGTCAATGGTGGCGACTTGGCAACAGGAGCTACAGAGCGGCGAGGCGCTCATTCTTTTGCAGGCTGCCGGCAAAAGACATCCTGAGCTGCCTAACGTTCCATTGGTCATCGACTACGCCGTGTCAGAGATGGGAAAGAAACTCGTGCAAAGCGTTATCAATAACTTCGGTGCCACCGCGCGGCCCTACGTCTTGCCACCAGGCACGCCGAAAGATCGGGTCGCACTCTTGCGCAAGGCGTTCATGGATACCATGCGAGATCCGGAATTCGGAACGGAACTAAAGAAAGCTAAATTGGACTTGAACCCGCTCGACGGCGCAATGTTGGAGCGAAATATCACAGATCTTTTCAATCTCGACCAAGCGCTGATCCCAAAATTGGCGGAGATACTTAGGTAGCGTTGATGCACGGAGCGAAGTTTTCGGCTGAATCTGAACATTTGTGATCGCCGACTCACCTTCAAGCGCTCTTGCACACCAGAGCATTCACTCAGAACGCAATTGCTGCCCTAACATAGAGTATCAGTATGAAACGATGGATTTGGCTGTGGCACTGATTTTGATGACGGGCTCACATAGCTGGGCTCAAACCGCATAGGAGGGTTTCTAATGGTTGCATGGCGCGCCCGGATCGGTTTGATCAAACCAACCCATCGCGGCAAGTCCTTCGCTTACTGGTACAACCATGCGCCGGAAGGCGTTGAGATCGTGCCGACGTTTATCGGTTTTCGCAGCGAAAAACGTGAAAGCTTTCTTGAGGGCTTTAGGAAAGCTGAAGCCCTGGCCGTGCAGCTCAAGGAAGTTGGTTGCGACATCATCGCGGTGAGCGGGACGCCGCCGTTTTTGCTCAAGGGTCTGGACTATGAAAGGCAATGGGCCGCGGATCTATCGGCGAAAATCGGTCTACCGGTGGTGACGCCGATGGAACCGCATGCGATCGCTTTGCAGACGCTCGGGGCGCGGAAAGTCGCGGTGGCGACCTATTACGGCAGCGAGCTCAATCAGGCGATTGTCGACTATTTCTCGCGTTTCGGCCTTCAGTCAGAACTGATGCCGGGTTTAAACGCCACCGGTGAGAGCGCGGGGCTTTATACCACTTCGCTTATGGCTTTGGATGAAGTGTCTTATATGGATGTATACCGGCATTGTAAGAGGGCGTTGGCGAAGATGGCGCCGGTGGATGCGCTGTACATCAACGGCGGCGGTTGGGATGCCGCCCCGGCAATCAACTATCTTGAGGGCGATCTAAAGATCAAAGTGGTCTGGGCGCTGGCCGCCGAAATGTGGTTGACCTATCATATCCTGAAGATTGAAAATCCGCTGCCGGATGCCGGAGTCTTGCTAAGCGGCAACTACGCGCCGGCGCAAGCTGCTCAAAAAACATCATAAGTTTGCCGTTCCCTCTGAGCAGCGTCCCGGAGGGAACGGATAGCACCGCATCGCTATCTCGTTGGCCATTTTCTCCACCGGTTATGGTGATTTTTCGGCTCCGAGTTGTGTGCGGTTCGTTCACGAACTCATCCGTCCTTTGCCCGGGTCAACATTAGAAATCGGGCTTCGCTCCACGCGCAACGCCACGCACTATTAACGGTTGCAAGACAAGTCGCGTAATGTCTATGCTCAACATACCTGCTCCCGCAGCCAGTCGGAGCCTCGAAGGCAGCAGGAGATTTGAGCATCGAGGGGCATTCGATGGGAACCATAGACGCCGACGCTCATGTAATTGAAACCGTGCAGACCTGGAGTTATTTGGAGGACTCGGAGCGCCGCTTTACGCCGCAACTGATGACGCAGACTTTCGGAGAAAAACTTCTCAGCAACGAGGGTATCGCCGTGCCGGAATTCTGGGTGATTGAAAACCGGGCATTTGGCAAGGACCGCAACGTCGGCACCAACACCTCGAAGGAATCCCGGGAGATGCTCAGCGTGGAGGCGCGCCTCGCGCACATGGACCAACTCGGCATCGACATCCAGGTGCTTTATCCTACGCTCTTTCTCAGGCCGGTGGTGCAGGACGCGCAGCGCGAACGCGCTTTGTGCAAATCCTACAACCGTTGGATGGGCGATCTTTGGCGGCAAGGAAAGGGCAGACTCCGTTGGGTGGCGAAGCCGCCTGTGCGACTTCTCGAAAAAGAGCCCGCCATGATCAGGGACGAGCTCCAGTGGGCGAAGGACAATGGCGCCTGCGGCATCTTTATGCGCGGCCTGGAATGCGAGCGAGCGCTCGGCGCGCCTTATTTCTATCCGCTCTGGGAGATCTCCGGAGATCTCGATCTACCGGTCTGCATACATTCGGCGAACGGTAGTTTTCTCCATCACGACTTCTTTGCTGAGGATACGACTTTTACCAAATTTAAGCTGACCATCGTCGGCGCCTTTCACACGTTGCTTGAAAAAGAGATTCCGAGAAAGTTTCCCCACGTGCGATGGGGCTTTGTCGAGGCGAGCGCCCAATGGGTGCCTTATGTCCTGAACGATCTGAGCGATCGCTTCCGCCGCCAGGGCAGGTCGTTTGGGACCGACGTACTCGCCAAGAACCACATGTGGGTGGCGTGCGAAAATACCGATGATCTGCCGTACGTCCTCAGCCATGCCGGAGAGGATTCCCTTATGATCGGCACCGACTATGGTCACCACGATCCATCGACCGAACTCAATGCGATTCATCTGCTGCGCAGTGACCCTCGGATTGCGCCCGCAGCGATCAGCAAAATTCTCGAGACCAATCCACGAAAATTTTATGGCCTAAACTAATCCACGCGCGGAGCTTGCCGCCTCATGGACACCTACATCTATAATGTGCCGGTCCATCAAAAACGCCGGATTCATCGAGGGCATCCACGGTTCGGATCCGGTACAAGCACGATTTCGGGAGAGTAAAATATATGCCAGCGCTCAAATCAGGTTCCATTATCTTCTGGCTGATCTTTTTCACTTGCAGCGCATCGGCGCAGGACGCGAAGCTGGTCGCCGCAGCCAGGAAGGAAGGCAAAGTCATTATTTACGGCTCAATGGAGCAAGACATCTTTGAAGGTGTGCGGCAGGCCTTCGAGAAGAAAACCGGGATCACTATCGACTACTGGCGAGCATCGGGCGCAGCAGTGCTCGAACGCGCGCTCAGCGAACATCGCGCGGGAAAATCGGCGTTCGATCTCGTGCTCAATAATGCGGGTCCGATGGAGATTTTGCTCAGGGAGGGTGTCCTGGCGAGATATGACTCCCCTCTGGCTAAAAACTTCCCGCCTGAGCTGGTGCATCCGCAGCTCGGTCCAAGCTACCGCACCGGCGTGGTGGGTATTGTATATAATAAAAGCGTCATTCCTCCTGAAAAAGCACCCAGGAACTTGGAGGATCTCCTCAAACCCGAGTACAAAGGAAAACTCGCCTTCCCGGACCCGACGCGTGGCGCGGTGGCCGCCATGTGGCCGGCGAGCTTATACAAACTAATGGGCAAGGACCGGGCCGAGAAGTATCTACGCGATCTCGGCGCCACGAAGCCTATCATCGTGGAAGGCGTGCTCCCGGCCGCGGAGCGCGTAACCACGGGCGAGACGCCGCTAGCGATCACTTATCTAAAGTACGTCATCACGTTCGGCCGCAAAGGCGCGCCATTGGATTACGTGCGTCAAGACAAGATGCTCGGCCATGGTCACGCCATCACCCTCAGCAACAAGGCGCTTCACCCGAACGCGGCAAGGGCCTTCCTCGATCATTTTTATAGTGACGAGAGTCTCAAGATCATGGCGAACCAAGGTGAGTTCGTCACGCGGCGCTGAAAGTAATCTGCTTCACTTCGGTGAAGCTCCAACATGTTCTCATCGCGCGGCCGG
>DATACQ010000155.1:0-5234 GCA_036258955.1 Binatia bacterium | reverse complement strand
GAAGAAGCGGTAATTCCCCAACCCGCCGACAATAAAAAACAATGGGACGCCATCCGCCGATCCGTTCTCAGGGTTGCATCCGTCCTCACGATGCTGGTCATATGGTGGCTCATGACGTTCTTTTTTTCGGCTTCTTTGGTTCCGCGTCCTTCGGAGACCCTCTTGGAAGTCGGCTCGATCGTCACTACGGGAAGTTTTCTCTCCGAGATGGGGGCGACGCTCCGCCGGGTGGGCGTAGGATTTGGTATCGCAATGTTAGTGAGCATTCCTTTGGGAATTCTCATGGGAACGGTGAAGTGGCTGGAGAGTTTCTTCGAACCGCCGGTCATTTTGGGCCTTACCATGCCGGGCTTGGTTTGGGCCGTTATGGCGATTATGTTTTTCGGACTGAACGAAACCAGCGCCTACGCGGCGGTTGCGGTTACTATACTGCCCATGCTCGCGATCAGTCTTTGGCAGGGAACGAAATCCATTGACAAAGACTTGATCGACATGAGCACGGCCTTTCACGCTAGCCCATGGTCGAAAGTTATCGATGTCATCATGCCGCAGCTGATCTCGCATATTCTAGCGGCGATTCGCTACGGGCTTGGCTTGGCGTGGAAAGTCGTTGTTGTGGTTGAGATGTTCGGTTTCAGCAACGGCGTTGGTTACCAGGTGGTACGCGGCTTCAACATCTTTTCGATGAAGACGGTACTCGCCTGGGCTATCACTTTTCTCATTGTCATGATCATCATCGAATTCGGTATTATCGGCTACCTGGAGAGCAGAGTCACCCGCTGGCGCCCGCGGGTCGAGGCGTGGAGACGCTAGATGGCCTACGTGCGCGTGGAAAATGCCGTCAAATATTTTCCACGAGAAGACGGCACCCAAATGTTGGTCTTGGACAACATTTCATTCGATACGAAAGAGTTCGGTATTACTTGTCTACTAGGACCTTCGGGCTGCGGCAAATCGACCCTGTTGAACGTGATCGCCGGCCTTGAGCGCTTGGATCGCGGACGAGTGGAAATCATTTCAAACCAGCGCGCGCCCGAGTTGCAGCAAAAACCGCCGAGGCTCGGTTACGTATTTCAAGATCCGCGTCTCCTCAATTGGAAGCGGGTCGAGGACAATTTGAGTTTCGCGCTCAAAGGGATGGGGATTCCCCAACAAGAGTGGCCCGGCCGTTTGCAAAAGTATCTCGGTATCGTAGGCCTGGCAGAGTTTCGCAGTCAATTTCCGCTCTATCTTTCAGGAGGCATGCGCCAACGCGTGGGCTTGGCCCGCGGGCTGGTCATCGAACCTGAAGTCCTCTTGATGGACGAGCCGTTCAGCAAACTCGACCAGCTCACCGCGCGCAGACTGAGGGAAGAATCCCTTCAGATCTGCGCTCGCTTAAAGCAAACTACACTGATGGTGACCCACGATGTAGAAGAAGCTGCCTATATGGGCGATCGCATCGTCATTCTGGCGGCGCGGCCGTCACGAGTTGTGGACATCATGGAAAATGATCTGCCGACGGGACGCAGAGATACCGACGATTTGCAATTCATTCGGTTCAAAAAGTTGCTGCTGCAGACCGTGCTCAAGCTGATGGAGAAAGACAAAGATGAGGTGCTGCTATGACAAACTGCCGTACTATGGTCATCCTCTTTTCGGCCGTCTGGGCAGCCGTTTGCTTTGGATTTGCCGTCCATGCCCGAGCAGGGGAGCCACCCACCCTTGAGATGGCTCTGCCGGATGACGGTGTGTTTGGTTTAGGTGGCCAGTATCTCATCGACAAAGGTTTGGATAAAAAGAATGGCTTCATTGTAAAGCCGCGTTGGGCGCCCGTCGCCGAGGCCGAAAAGCTATTGGCTATTGGCGCTGTTCCGCTCGGTCTCGCCACGTCCGAGTCCGCCGTTCGGGCCAATTTGAATAATGTCCCGATCCGCCTCATTCAGCCGTATATGACGCCCCACAATTCGGTAGTCGTGCGCAAGGACGCCGCGTACAACGGCTTGAACGACCTCAAGGGCAAACCGTTTGCCGTACCGCCGGAGGTGACCTCGGCTTACAACAATTTCGATTACATTATGAAGAAGCAGGGCATCAATATCGAGAAGTACTACCAGCTGAAGAAAATTGGGGCACCTGGAATGTACGCCCTCCTGGAAAGAAACGAAGTGGAAGCCGCGTATAGCTGGGAGGCTCATGTTTCCAAGCTTTTGGTAACGGGAAAGTATCGGGTCTTGGTAAGTCCGCGCGAAGAAATGAGTCGTTTGTTGAACACGAAGGTCAAGATTCTTGGGTGGGTCGGCGCGTTGGATTCTTGGGTAGCCAAAAATCAGCCGTTCATTGCGCGGCTAAGAGCGGCCTGGCAGGAAATGATCAGAGGCGTGCAATCTGACGAGGAGCATTTTAAGAAATACGCGAAGAAATTCTTCGGCCTGGAAAAGCCGGAGGAGGTGCAACTCGGCTGGAGCCGCACCAGGCAGTTTTTGTTGCCGCCGGACTTCCGGTGGCCGGAGGCGAGCAATCTTCATGTCGAGAGACGCTATCTGAAGGAGAGCGTCGAGCTGGGAATCTTTGCCAAAGAAGGCCTCCGGGTGATCGACCCGATGTTTGTTCCATAGTTTCGAGTTTTGTCTTTGAGTCGGGTTTAACGGAAGCGAGCCTCTGTCGTTAATGGCGCTCGCCTCGTGAATTCACATTGTAATAGCAGGTGTGTTACTCTGAAGAAGCTTGGAGAAGCGCTCAGACCTGTATCGTTTGGTTCTGCTGAAAACCTTAAGAATGCTTCGACTGGGCTCAGCATGAACGGAGAAGCTCAAATCATTTCAACTCCTCCGTTCGTCCTGAGGCTCTCGAAGGATGGACGGCGGGTTTTTTGGCAGAATCTCTGAAACTCGAAACTTGTAACCCGAAACTTGAAACCATTCCGAAGGAGCCATCATGTTTGACAGCTCAAAGATTCAACCGCACATTGCTTTTAGCGATCTCCGAGAGTGGATGCGCGAAGCGGAAAAACTCGGCGAGTTAAAAACGGTCCTGGGAGCCTCATGGCAGGAAGAGATCGGCCTGGCCACCGACGTTGTCGTACCGCCGGATGACGGCCCTGCCGTCATCTTCGATGAAGTTCCCGGCTGCCCCAAGGGTTTTCGCGTGATCATCAACACCTTCGCGGGAAAGCGCCGCGCGATGACCTTTGGCTTTCCTCAGGGCCTTTCCAAACAAGAGCTGAGCGATGCCTACTTCGAGCACTATCAGAAGGAACCGAAACATTTTCCGCCGGTGTTCGTCGACGACGGACCGGTCTTCGAAAATAGCCTCTTCGGCGACGATGTCGACATTATGAAGTTCCCGACGCCGATCTGGCACGTCAATGACGGTGGGCGTTATATCGGCACCGGATGTTACTCCGTAACCATGGACCCGGACGAAAAATGGATCAACGCCGGGTGTTATCGCGCCATGATTCAGGACCGGAAAAGCGTGAGCTTACTAATGGTCCCGGGTAAGCACGGCTACATGCACCGGCAGAAATATTTCAGCAGAGGGCAGAAAATGCCGCTGGCGCTGGTGATCGGCGGCGATCCGCTATTTTTCTTTATGGCCGGCACGGAACATCCGTACGGTCTGTGCGAATATGACGTTGTCGGCGGCATGCGCGGCAAGCCGGTGGAAGTCGTGCGCGGCAAGATCACGGGCCTGCCGTTTCCCGCCAACTCCGAAATCGTTTTTGAAGGATTTCTCAATAACGAGAACCGTAAATTTGAGGGGCCGTTTGGCGAATGGACCGGCTACTATGCTTCCGACGAGAGCGCGCAGCCGGTACTAGAAATCGAAGCGATTTATCACCGTCATGATCCGGTCATTCTTGGTGTGCCTCCCATCGGCGGCGGCTCGGATGAGATGGCGCGCTACCGAGCCATTATGCGCTCGGCCATGGTCAAGCAGCAGTTGCGTAACGCGGGCGTGCCGGACGTAGCTCAGGTCTGGCCGCATGAAATCGGTGCGTCGCGCATGCTGGTGGCGCTTGCGGTCAAGCAGCGTTACCCGGGCCATGCCAAGCAGGTTGGTGTGTTGGCGGCGAGCTGTGGCGCAGCGGTGTATGGTTGCAAAATGGTTATCGTGGTTGACGATGATATCGACGTGTCCAATCTAGAGCAGCTCATGTGGGCCACTCTCTCGCGCTACGATCCCGCGACGTCGGTCGATATCCTTCGCCGTATGCGCAGCACGCCCGCGGATCCGCGTTTGACGCCGGAGCAGCGCAAGATGCGAGACTTCACCAACTCACGCATGGTGATCGATGCGACACGTCCCTTCGAATGGGGCGACAAATTTCCAAAAGTGAACGCCCCGAGCCAAGAGGTCGTGAAAAAGGCGCGGGAAATGTTCGGCTACTTGCTGAAATAGGAATCGGAATTCACCGCAAAGAACCTCGCCCGGCAGAGCCAGAGCCACAGCGAGAAGATGAATAAGACTATTCACCACGGAGACGCAGAGTACGCCGAGTTCGGAGGATTTTCACGAAGAACTCATTCCTCAGCGTCCTCTGTGCCTCCGCGGTGAGATTGCGAGTTTTCTAAGCGTGCAATACCGGTATCTCGGAAAACAGCGGCTAAAAGTTTCCGCGATCGGGTATGGCTGCCCGCCCTTTCAAGGACGGCTTAGCGATTCCGATGAGGCGCAGGCTATTGCGGTGCTGCACCGCGCCATCGAGATCGGTGTGAATTTCATCGATACTGCCGATCACAATAACGGCAACAATGAAGAGGTTCTCGCGAAAGCTCTGAAGGGCAGACGCGAGCAAGTCGTGCTCGCGACCAAGTGTGGAAATTTGCGCGGCCAGCCTTGGGCGGAGGGGCGCGAAGTGGAGGGCAGACCGGAGTACGTTTCCTGGGCCTGTGAGAATTCGCTGCAACGGCTGAACACGGACTACATCGATCTATACTACGTTCACCGCGTCGATCCAAAGGTGCCTATCGAAGATACCGTAGGGGCCATGGCGCGCCTCGTCGAGCAAGGGAGAATCCGCCACATTGGTCTGAGCGAGGCTGGTGGCGAAACGTTGCGTCGCGCGCATGCGGTCCACCCGGTCACCGCGTTACAAAGCGAATACTCCCTCTGGACGCGGGACTACGAAAATAACACCATTCCCGTGGTTCGGGAGTTAGGGATCGGCTACGTGGCCTATTATGCTCTGGGGCGCGGCTTCCTTGCTGGAAGGTGGAAAGATTTTTCAGAGCTCGGAGAAAAGGAAGCGC